>CAYHWZ010000106.1:0-7444 GCA_964359975.1 uncultured Elusimicrobia bacterium
GTGGTGGCGAACAAAAGAGATCGCGTGACTCACAAAAACAACCCGCATGATCAATGGAAAATTATCCCTAATGCTCACCCTGCCGTTATAACATGGGATGACTATAATAACGTCCAGAAATTGAAAAGGTCGCGGGCTAAAAAAAGTGGGTTCCAGCCCGAGGTGCGAATGCATAACGATTTTTCCGGTTTCATCTTTTGCGGTCATCACGGTCTCAAAATGCGAGCCCTGCGCCTATACAATGGGAAAGAATACTATTTGTTCTGCCCTGTTCAACTTTGCCCCAATAACCGAGTAAAAGTATCGAACGTCGAGAATAAGTTCATGGAAGCTGTAAAAAGCGAGTTGAACAGCCAAACTCAACTTGTGGTTGAGGAGGAGCAAGAAAAACTGCGCAAGGAAATCAATTCTAAAGGCCGCCAAATCTCAAATGGCCAGATATCAATCGATAAGCTCCGTCAAAAGCGGCGGGAGTTTGTGACCCAATTCTCCTTGGGTGAAATAACAAAGGAAACCTTTGAGCGCAGTCTTCGAAATCTGGCCGAGTCTATCAGTTCTCTGGAAACCGAAAGCAAAGACTTAACCTTGGCGCGATCTCAAATGGAAAAACATCTCCAGGAGTTAATCCAGCGTCAGCCAATAAAAAATATACCGGTCACCTTCTCAAAGTTGTCTTACGCTCAGAAGCGCGAAGTGCTGAAGCGAAGTATTGAGTGCATTTGTTTGTTTGAACACGCGAGCAGAATGGAATTGAAATTCGTGGAGGTGGTAAAATGGAAATCGGCTGGAGTAGTAACAATGATGTCGGAATCCTTGTCCGACGAAGCACAAAAAAACGTGAACAAGAATGCAGCTTAGAAAAGCAGATTGAGTGCATAAAGGACTTGCTTAAGAAACTGCGGTGGGAATATCCCGCATCCAGCAGGGTCTACGAGTATACTGGCAGCGGCATGTCCGCAAATCGGCCAGATGTGCAGAAGCTGCTAACCTCAATGAGGCGCAAAGAGACTCGTTATCTGGCAATGTATGATTGGTCGCGACTGGCCAGAAATTCCTTGATAACTTCAGGGGTGTTGGAGGAAATCATGCGAACAGAAACCCAGTTGGCGTTGCATTCTTTTGGCAGGGTTTTGAATCTGAACGACACCAACGACTATATGATGCTCATTATGAGCGCAATTATGAATGAGGGGCAGTGGATGATCATCTCGCGCACTGTCAGGGATGGTATGTACAAATCTGTTCGTAGTGGCAGATGGCCGCTGCGAGTTCCTTTTGGGTTCAAATTGAAAGACGGCATACTGATTCCTGTCCCTGAACAATTTGAACTGCTCAACCACCAGTTTGAGTTGGCATCCCTTTATAGTTATAGGGAAGCAAGCAGAATTCTGGAGGAAGAGCGAATGGATGTTTCACCGAGTACTCTGCACTATACGGTCAACAACCCTGTCTACAAGGGTATTCTGATTTATGGAAGGACCAGAATGGGGGTTGGATATAATGACTACGCAAAATTTGGAGAGTGGCCTGGGATAAAAAGATTAAAAGCAGAAGAACCTCCAATCGTTATTGAGAATGCGTTTGTATCGCACTTGGATAGTGCGCTGGTTGACGAAGTGCGGAAGGCCAGCGAGCAACGGCGCAACAATAGAGATTGTGCTGGAATACGATCGAGTCAAAAAAGTCTGTTCCCTCTTTCGGGTTTTCTGCAGTGTGGTCGGTGTAACAAACCGTTCAGCAGAAATAAAACGTCCCGATTGAAATCAGACGGGTCGTCTGTGCACTACGATTATGTGGGGTGCGGGACTGAAGGATGCCCCAACAAAAGTCTCCGCAGGGGCTATGTTGAGAAGCGATTCGTCAGAACTATTGAGTTGCTCATTAAGCAGGGTAGTGCCTTTATTCGGTCCATGCTCCACCTGTTTTCAGAAGGGATAAAGGCAGCTTCTGGTCAACAGTTGTTCCCATTCAGAAAAGAGGTGGAAAACCATTTGCGCGCCAAACAGCGATGGGAAACAGAATTTCCAGATAAAATCGTGACCGATCCCGTGATTAGCGAGGGGTACAACGATACTTGTGCACAGCTTACCAAAGCCGAGAGTTCGATGCAGAAAGAAGTCCGGCTGTTAGGGTTTGCAGATGAAATACCGAAACTTGAAGGTGTGCTTATTCAGTGGTGCCGTGATTTCACTTGCCGATGGAAGGCAATGTCCGCAGTGCACCAGGCACGATTCATGCGAAAATTCGTCTTTACTATTGTGGTGGAAAGAAGGGAACCGTTCCTCCGTGGCATCTATATGACTTTTATTCCGAGACACAGTTCCGTGCCAATACCACAGGCGTATAAACCCTCGTTTTTTAGACTTTTTTGGTAATTCGGCATTTGTAGATGTGTCCAGCCTGGAAGTCCAGATTGGACACTTTTGCAAACATTCTATAAAGCCAGACATCCTCTAACCCACACACTCACAACCCACTACTGCACCCGTCGGAAATCTACGACGGTAAACAGACTCTATTTTGCGCATGGGCCGCCCTCCATTTTTCATTCAAGGACGACGTTTTAGCTTGAAAAACGGACGATATAACGGGCACATTTTGATGGAACAACAATAACGGGAGGCACAAATGAATATCGGTGAAGTAGTTTTAAGGTCGGGGAATCGGTTCGATGAAACAGCGTCTGCGTTACAGAAAGAACTCCGCAGGGGAAGGGAATACGAGGCTCTGTGGTTCGCGGAAGACTTGGCGGATTCAGGATATGATGGATATTCGTGGAAACGCATTGTTGTCACGGCTGTTGAAGATGTGGGGTTGGCGAGTCTTGAAACCGTGAAGCTGGTCTGTGACCTTCAGGCGCTGTGGGAAAGGTTACGTAGAAAGGATAGCACTACTGGAATCCGGTTACCCGACTGGAACATCATGGCGCTGGCTATTATCGCAGTTTGCCGCGCACCCAAGAACCGCACTGCTGATGACTTGGCGTGGCTGATTGAGTTGGACAAGAAGGCGGGCAAGAGAGTACCAATCCCTTCCTACGCGATTGATGGTCATACCGAAAAAGGAAAGTCAAAAATAAGGGAAATCGCGCGCAAGCAACGCAGGGAGTTTATAACGCTCTGGAACGAGGAGTTCTATCACGAGGTCGGGCGCAGTAACAATCCAGTCGAGGTAAATGTTGGCGTTAACGGAGTCAACTGGATGGAACACATCATCAAACGAGTAGGATGCGATTATCCCACCTATGTCTCCCCAATCGTTGGTGACAAAGTGGAGCGCCGCTGTGCCTGGGCGCCGGAGATTTATGTCTTGAATAGAGAAACCAAGCAACTGTCGGTTTCTTCTCAAGAAATGCCAGGTAAGAGCTGGTTTGTGGACCTGTTGGCAGGCACATGCACCTGCGGAGGATCGTTCAAGGAAAATGTCTGCTTCCATCTGGTCCATGCCCAAAAACGGATGGCCAATATGGAAATGAAAAAAGCAGATTTAGCCGACAAACGCAAAGCGACAAAAAATGTCCCCGAAGCGCATCCTGAATCTGTGGATTCAACCCCAAGTCAAGTTTCTGAACCAGCCACGGTTCAGGAGACGGGGGTTGAAGTCGCGTGATTCCCTCATGGTTTCTAATGACACTTGGCGCCATCTTCTGCTGGTCGGTTTGGGCATTACTGCTGAAGCTGGCCGTTGAGAGAGCGCCGTGGATCAATGTGACCGTACTATCCATCATGGTGGAAGCCGCAATGATAGCCGTGCTCTGGGCAAATAGTCCTGCCCCAGATGAACCGAATCAGAAGGGCTGGTTTCTTCCCGCATTCGTGTCAGGGCTATGTGGGATATCAGGGCTCATGTTCTTTAACCGTGCTTTGAAAAGTGGGCCGCTGATGATGGTTAATGCAATCACGGCAGTCTATCCGGTGCTGACCTGCCTGCTGTCCTGGGCATTGCTGTCCGAAACAATGACGGTCAGGCAAGGGGTAGCGGTAGTTTTCGCTCTCGTAGCGGTGCTGTTATCCGCATGACAAACTGCGCGATATTTTTTGGGACAACGTTCCTTTTTCCGGCCTATATAGGTGTGGAAGGAGGAACCCCAATGAATAACGATACAAAGCCGAAAAGCAAACTACCCATGTCTTTCTGGGAAGCGTATATAGAAATCTGCCTGCGTCAATGGCTGGAGAAAAAGGTCAATGACGGAGCGGTGAGCACCGTAACAAAGAATGAAACTGAAAACGGGAACTCAAAATGGAAAGAAGCTAAAATGCTGTGGAAGTGCTTGCTAAACGATGGGCACCAAAACGGACACCGACGGTAAACGGTAGAGTGGAAACATTGGACAAAATTAGCTATAATTTACCGTCGGATACACCAGTTGAACATTCCCGGGTAGCTCAATGGTGGAGCATCCCGCTGTTAACGGGAGGGTTGTAGGTTCGAGTCCTACCCCGGGAGCCATTCATTGATGCAACAAAAAGCAGCTGTTACGGTTAACAGCTGTTTTTATTTTTGTCGTCGGAGGTTGGATAGATTTACCCAAGAGATGATCATTTGTTTGCATCTTTCCACATAAACCTCGCGATTCTTCAAGACCTTTCGCATCAAAGCATCGAAATTCGATGATTCCTCCATTTGCCAAGTTAACAAATCCTACCAAGAATAGGGGAAGATCGAATAATTAGGGAATATGACCCCTTTACAGGCATTCTAAAACCAGACTAATGCCTGCCTATTGATTCAAACCTGCAGATTTCGGATAATAGACCATAGCGATGACATGGTACTATATCTACTGTTCAGGTTTTCTTCGAATACTACATTTTTGAGAAGCTTTGGCAGTATAAGTTGTGAATAAGTCCGTAAGTCAATAATGTCACCGTTTAATCAAAGAACCTTTAGAGTCATGAGCGCAGAATACGTTTTCTTAATCAGAGGGTGAGTTAAAGGTATATCCGCTGGTGCTTGAAGAGCTCTTTGCTCAACACGTAGTCGCATAGCGGCGCCCGATTGTGGTCGGTGAAATCGATCTTTTCCGATCAATATTCTGACTGGTAAATCATGAGGTGCTACAGGCAGGGGAACGAGTGGTGGGAATTTCCCGTTTTGAACTTTTGCCCAATAACCGGGCGGTGGTTTAGGAATAGCATATCTCTTACATATCTTGGCGATCGCTACATCTGATATGCCAAAGGCTTTTGCAACTTTAGTAGTGGGAGTTATCCATAATTCTTGATATAGTTCTTCGCGCGTAAGGGAATGGGGTTCTTTCTGTCTTGCTTTGAGTAGAATTTGGGGCATTGTTTAAGTGTTTCCTTAAAGTAAGTTTAGAGTATACTATAAAAACAGTGAATACTTTTCAATGGAGAAGGTGAAATACGCTATCGTTCGTCTGAGTTCAGGGGACCGTACATGGCGTAGTCAATGAGGCACTTATTTGAAAACATCATCCTTTTAATATCCTATAATATTGAAATCCAGATTTAGTTGTTTCTTTATAGTTGGAGGTATGCCAAATGCCACTTCAAAAAGGCGGCGGTAAATTACCCGGCAAGACTAAATATTCAGGTCGCCGTAGAACTACTACGCGCAAGTCAGGATTTCACGCACATCCGGACTCAACCGGCGGCGAATTTAGGAACCTGAGCGTTGCCACAAAACATCTCTCCAAGGGGGGCTCAATATCAATCACGTTTTCTTTATCAACATCCACCGCGCAAACGTTTCTTGGATTTGGCGGTTGGTTCTGTGCGACCGATAAAGTGCAAACCCAGATCTCAGGATGTTCCAATTTTATTGTGACTAGTTATAGTTACCCATGCTGGAATAAGTTCGGTAGTATGTGGCTCCAACCTGATGCTGGGAAAGCTGAAGTCTGTGTCATTTTTACAGCCCAGGCTTCTCTTGATATCGCTTTCTATGGTGTTTCATGTGGCCAGATAAAACACAAGCACCTTCGGAATTCTCGCCCAGCACTCTTAACCAATATGTATTTGTTTTCTCCCGAGGCGCTTATCATTTCAGATGAAGGGCGCATATCTTGGTCTAAACAGACATCGGAAGACCATAAGGCCGTTGATCTTGCCTTGAAATCGTGCAATCGCTGTGCGCGGTATCTGCCCCAGGGGAGCCAATTCAAATTTGCCATGAAAAAAGTCACAATGCCGCTGTGTTTTCTGAACTCGATGACTGAAAGGAAATCTTATGACTATTGCTGAACCGGACCTGCAGCCGATTGTCTCTATTCTCAATGTCAGCAAACATTACACGCTGGGGGAAACGGTCGTGCCGGCGCTTCAGGAGGTGAGTCTCAAGGTTTCCATGGGGGACTTTATTTCCATCGCGGGTCCGTCGGGGAGCGGGAAAACCACTCTGCTCAATCTCATCGGGTGCGTGGACACCGCAACTGCCGGCGAAGTGCGCGTGGCCGGGCACGATACCGGTCATTTGCGCGAACGCGAGCTCACCAATCTCCGTCTTCATACTATCGGGTTCATCTTCCAAAGTTTCAATCTTGTGCCGGTGCTGAGTGTGTTTCAGAATGTGGAGTTTCCGCTCCTGCTTCAGAAAAAGTTCACTGTGCATGAGCGGCGCGACCGCGTGATGGAACTGCTCAAAGATGTCGGGCTCGACAGTCATTCTTCGCACCGTCCGAGCGAACTTTCCGGCGGGCAGAGACAGCGCGTTGCCATTGCGCGCGCGCTGGTCACTAAACCTAAAATTGTGCTGGCCGACGAACCGACCGCGAACCTGGATTCCAAGACCGGCGGCAATATCATTGACCTGATGAAAGAAATGAACCAGCTTGAAAAAACTACTTTTATTTTTTCCACGCACGACCCCAAAGTTATGTCCCACGCCAACTCCATCGTCCGTCTCGAAGACGGGAAAATCGTCAACGGCGTCAAGTGAACGAGCTGGCTGTTCTTTCCCGGATAGCCGTCCGGAACCTGTTTGCAAATTTCCTTAATATAGTCATCGGTCTCATCATTCTGGCCGGCACAGTGCTGTTTGTGGTCGGAGGTTCGCTGTTAAAAAGTATTGATACGGCCATGAGCAGAAGCATCATCGGCAGTATCGCAGGCAATATTCAGGTCTATTCCGCAAAGTCCAAGGACGAGCTGTCGCTTTATGACAACTGGACTTCTGCCGATATTTCTCCGATACCGGATTTTGCGCCGATCAAGTCCGCTCTGTTGGGCTTGGACAATGTGAAAGCCGTGGTGCCGATGGGTATTGAAGGCGCGGAAGTGATGTTTGGAAATACCGTTGACCTGACTTTAGAAAAATTGAGAAAAGCGGTGAATGAAAAGCTTCGCGGTAACCGTTCCGCTGAACTTTCCGCACGTGTCGAAAGTCTTAAAAGTCATGTCCGGCAAATCATTGAAGTCATCAAAGTGGATTACAATAAATTGACAGTGCTGGCCCTGGCGGAATCCATTGATCCCCAGAG
>CAYHWZ010000107.1:0-716 GCA_964359975.1 uncultured Elusimicrobia bacterium
CCGCGCGTCTCATCGGCAAAAATACCGTGGAATCCATCCAGTCCGGCCTCTATATCGGCTACGTATCTCTGGTGGACGGCATCATCGACCGCCTTAAATCCGAACTCGGCTCAAACTGCAAAATCATCGCCACAGGCGGACTGGCCGGTCTCATAGCAGGAGAATCAAAACATATCAAAAAAGAACAGATTGAACCGACCCTCACACTCGAAGGCATCTACCGGGTGTGGGAACGCAGCATAAGTTAAAAGGGGGAAAATCTCGAATGGAAAACCAGGAATTCAAACTGACATACTATGTGAGCGCCATGCTTGCGCAGGGCGGCACGCTACGGGTGATGGACGACAAAATTGTATTCTCACCGGGCACCATCGAGCGCGCAGTCGGAGCGAGCGATACCGAAATCCCCTACCACCTGATAAAACTGGTGGACGTAACCGGCACCATTACCGAATCGCTTTTCATCCGCACTCAGGAAAAGGCCTACCGTTTCGTCGGAGGGGAACCCTATAAAGTGCGGGACATTATCCATAGCGCAGTGCAGAATTATATGCAAAACCGGACCGGCTCTATGAAAGTGACGCCCCAGACGCAAGACACTGCGTCTGCCCAGCATGCCGCACCGCAAGCAGTCCAGCCAAAAGCCGAACAGTCCCACCCCGGCGCCGCCTGTCCCACCTGCCAAAAACCCGTGCGCTCCGACTACAATTTCTGTC
>CAYHWZ010000107.1:726-7310 GCA_964359975.1 uncultured Elusimicrobia bacterium
CTGCAAAAAAGCCCTGCGGAAAATATGCATGAACTGCAATGAACCCGAAGACCCCAACTGGAAATATTGCGCTGTCTGCGGAGCGGAAGCATGAACCGCAAAGCTTTGTAAGCAGGTTTTTTTTGTGTATAATATAACGATGATGGCACAATACAAAAGACTGAAGAAATTGGTTCTGGTGCTTGCCATGATGGCTGTACCTTGTGTGTCAATAGCTGCGCCGCCGGAACCTCCTGCCCAGGACCCCTATCAGCAAGCCATCCAGCGTCTCACTAATTTCGACCCGCAAATACGCCGTCAGGGTGCAGAATCCCTCGGACAAATGCGGAACACCGCCGCAGTGCCCGACCTTATCAAAGCACTTAAGGACAGTTCGCCAATGGTACGTTCGGCAGCCGCGGATTCCCTTGGTCTTATGCGTACTCTGGCCGCCAGCAAACAAATTGCCGCCCTGCTCGAAACCGACCCGGACCCGTCGGTGCGCCAAACCTGTGCCATTGCGCTTGGATATATCGCAGACCGCGAAATCCTGCCTTCACTTATCAAAGGAATAAAAGACAAACACGACGGCGCTCGGTTTGCCTCCATCAACACTCTGGGCATATTGAAAGACGGCCGCGCAGTCAAACCATTGGCAGATGAACTAAAGAACCCCGATTCCCGCATGAGAAGCGCATCCGCCTACGCGCTTGGTCTCATTGAGGACCGCTCTGCAGTGCCCATGCTGGTGGTAGCGCTAAAAGTTTCGCTTTCAACTTCTGATTTAAGAGATAATACCGTTGCCATAAATGTAGTCAAGGCCCTCGGAACAATCCGCGAACCATCAGTCCTGCCCGCAATTAAGCCGCTGCTTGTGCATAAAGAGGCAGGAGTGCGGATAGTTTCCGCGCACACACTTTTCCGGTTGAGCGACGGAAGCGGTGTGATTGTAGCCAGAGAATTCCTCTCAGACCCCGACGGCGGACGACGCAGAATGGCTGTGGAAGTGGTCGGAGAATACGGTAATGAAAAAGATTTGAGCCGGGTCAAAGCCCTGCTTTCCGACTCGGAAACAGGCGTAAAAAGGTTGGCGGAACAGGCCGTGTCCAAACTGGCACAGCGTGTCCCGAAGAAAGCGCCTCCGCCTGCAAAAGCCAAGCCGTCACCCTCCGCGCCGTCCAAAAAACCCGCGCCGCGATGAACCGATTGGTCCTGCCCGTCCTGCTCACAGTCTGGTTCAGTCTCCCGGTCTGGAGCGCGGAAAAAGTCACAAAATCTGAATCGTCCAAAAAATGGTACGAATATTTTACCGGCGGCAGCGAGTCGCGCAAGAAATCAAAAGTGCCCGAACCCAAATCAACGTCGGAAAAATTTTCCTTTGAGTCCAACCCCGAAAGCATGGTGGACCTGGTTGACGCGCCCACAGCAAATGTCATTGATTACGGCGGTTACCGTCTCAATTTCCGGCTCTATTCCAAGGGCGGCGTAATAGGTCATTTATCGTTCGGAGTGTTCCGCCGCCTGAATATCGGCGCGTCGTGGGACAATGAAGAAGTCATCGGGTCCGAAACACCCACCACAAACAAACCTACCTTGAACCTCAAGTTCCGCGCGTACGACGGGAGCAATATCCTACCCTCCGTAGCCATTGGATTCGACGGTCAGGGCCGCTTTTTTGATAAAACTCTCGATGAGTACCGCGAACGGGAAAAAGGTCTGTACATTGCCATGACCCGCGAAATTATTTTTCCCAGACTGGAAATCCACGCCGGCGGGAATATCGCCCAGTTCAAAGACGGCATTGTGAACGGGTTTACAGGGTTGTCGTACGCAGTGGAAAAACGGCTTGCGCTCGTCATGGAATATGACAATATCCGAGTGGGACCGCAGAACCGGTGGAACGCAGGCGTCCGCGTGATGCCGATTCCGTCGCTCAGCATAGATTTTGCGTTCCGACGCATCGCGTCGAACCAGGACAAAGAGCGCGTAGTGCGCATTAACTACGTAGGAAGTTTTTGATATGGCAGACGACGCTGTATCCATTCTGGAATTCGAAAAACCCATCCTTGATATTGAAACCAAGATAGAAGAGTTCCGCAACATGACTGCGGGCGAATCTGTTAATTTTGAAGAAGAAATAAAGTCTCTGCAGGAAAAGCGCGACCAGATGATTCGCGAAATATTCGCCACTCTTACCCCGTGGCAGAGAGTGCAGATAGCCCGCCATCCCAAACGTCCGCATACAATGGACTATATCCAGGACATCTTTACGGATTTTATTGAACTGCACGGCGACCGCGCTTTTGCCGACGATCAGGCGCTTGTCGGAGGTCTGGCGTTTCTGGATTCTGTTCCGGTCGTGGTCATGGGTCAGCAAAAAGGGCGGAACGTCGAAGAGTCCATGTCGCGCAATTTCGGCATGATGCATCCGGAAGGTTACCGCAAGGCCCTGCGCCTCATGAAACTTGCGGAAAAGTTCAACCGCACTATCATCACTTTTATCGACACGCCCGGAGCATATCCGGGAATCGGAGCGGAAGAGCGCGGACAAGCCGAAGCCATCGCCCGCAATCTGCGTGAAATGTCCGTACTGAAAGTACCTGTCATCAGTGTGGTCATCGGCGAGGGCGGCAGCGGGGGCGCTCTCGGTATCGGCGTGTCGGACCGTATTCTCATGCTGGAAAATGCCTGGTACTCTGTCATTTCACCCGAAGGATGCGCCGCCATCCTGTTCCGCGACGCGGCCCGTTCGCCCGACGCAGCCAAATCGCTAAAACTTACAGCTCAGGATTTACTCGAAATCAAAGTCATTGACGAAATGGTGCCTGAACCTGCCGGCGGCGCGCACAGCAATTTTCCCGAAGTTTCCGCTTCTTTGAAAAAAGCGCTCCTGTCCAACGTAACGGAACTGAAATCAGTGAAACCCGAAACACTTGTCAAGAACAGATACCAGAAATACCGTAAACTCGGCGCATGGACCGAATCCAAGCCCAAAGCCGCCGCCGCACCCAAACCCCGATCTTCAAAAGTAAAGAAGACAGTGAAAGAAGCAAAAAGCTAAGGAGGAAACACCAATGCCAGTCGCAGAAACTACGAAATATAATGAATTACTTGGAAAAGATGCTGAAAATTTGTTGACCTATAAGGCCAAAGTTCCGGCCGCTCGTCTGCACTTGCCGTCAGCCGACTATGTGTCCGGTGTTTACGGAATCTCCGACAGAACGCCTCAGGTGCTCCGCAGTATTCAGCAGATGTTGAGCCACGGACGCCTGGCGGGAACAGGGTACCTGTCCATTCTGCCTGTAGACCAAGGGATTGAACACAGCGCCGGCGCGTCTTTTGCGCCGAATCCGGATTATTTTGATTCCGAAAACATTGTCAAGCTGGCCGTTGAAGGCGGATGCAATGCAGTGGCATCAACATTCGGCGTGCTCGGCACTGTTTCGCGGAAATATGCGCACAAAATTCCTTTTCTGGTCAAGATTAACCATAACGAATTCTTGTCCTACCCCAACAAATTCGACCAAATCATGTTCGGTCAGATTCGGCAGGCGTGGGACATGGGTGCTGTGGCCGTCGGCGCCACGATCTATTTCGGGTCACCCGAATCCGCCCGTCAGATTGTGGAAGTGAGTCAGGCCTTTGCCGAAGCCCACCGTCTGGGAATGGCCACTGTGCTTTGGTGCTATCTGCGCAGTACGGCATTCAAAACCGCTGAAAAGGATTATCATGTTTCTGCCGACCTTTCCGGCCAGGCCAATCATCTGGGCGTCACCATTCAGGCCGATATTATCAAGCAAAAACTCCCGGAAAACAACGGCGGGTACAACGCTCTGAAATTCGGCAAAACGCATCCGAAAGTCTATTCTGAATTGACTACGGACCATCCGATCGACCTCACGCGGTATCAGGTTTTGAACTGCTATTCCGGCAGGGCGGGCTTGATCAACAGCGGCGGCGCATCTTCCGGCGCAACCGACCTTTCAGAAGCCGTGCGTACGGCTGTTATCAACAAACGCGCTGGCGGCATGGGTCTCATTTCCGGCAGAAAAGCGTTTCAGCGCCCGATGAAAGAAGGCGTTGGCTTGCTCAATGCCATCCAGGACGTGTATTTGGACAAAAGCATTACGATAGCGTAATTCAACCCGGGAGAACCGAACATGGAAAAAACAATCGGAATACTTACCGGCGGCGGTGACTGCCCCGGATTGAATCCTGCCATCCGCGGGTGCGTGATGCGCGCTATGGACCACGGGTACAACTGTGTCGGGCTTGTTGACGGATGGAAAGGTCTTATCCAGGGCGACACCATGAATCTGGGTCTGCCCGAATCAGCCGGTATCTGCGGAAAAGGCGGCACTATCCTCGGTACCAGCCGCACCAACCCGTTCAAGAAAGAAGGCGGCGCAAAGAAATGTCTGGAAACTTTTGAAAAGCTGGGTCTGGACGCGCTCGTTGCCATGGGCGGCGAAGATACTCTCGGCGTGGCCAGCCGCTTCTTCAAAGAACATAAACTCCCCGTTGTCGGTGTACCCAAAACAATGGACAACGACCTGTCCGCCACTGACTATACTTTCGGGTTTGACACTGCCACTACCGTTGCCGTGGACGCTGCGGAACGTCTCAAAGACACGGGACGCAGTCACTCACGCATCATGGTGCTGGAAGTGATGGGCCGTCATGCAGGATGGGTGGCGCTTTTCACCGCTATTGCCGCATCCGCCGACTGGGTCTGCATTCCGGAAAAACCTGTGGAAGTGGAAAAAATGTGCGACCATCTTAAAAAAGTGCACACGCGAAACAAAGTGGCGCTTGTGGTGGCATCGGAAGCTATCACCATCCCCGGCGAAGATCTCGGAGAGGAAAAGCTCGATGAGTTCGGGCACATGCTTCTAAAAAAGCGCGGCGTGGGCGACAGACTCTCAACTCTGATTGAAGAAAAGACCAAGATTGAAACACGCGTGGCAGTGATTGGGCATATCCAGCGCGGCGGACCGCCGACTCTGTTTGACCGTATTCTCGGCAGCCGCGTCGGCGTCAAAGCCGCAGACCTTGTGGCAGAGGGCAAGTTCGGCCAGATGGTGGCTCTGCGAGGCAACGATGTCACCGGAGTTTCACTCGAAGAAGCTACGTCGAAACTAAAGATTGTCACGCCCGAATGGATAAAGTTCGCCGAGGTATTTTTTAAGTAAAGTGTAAAGTCAGGCAGCAGCCGGTACAAGGGGGTACTATACAATGATGGACGCGTGGGTCGCATGGCTCATAGCCGCGGTTGTGCTTGTCATCGTCGAAATGGTGACACCGACCGCGTTTTTTTTCGCCTGTTTCGGGTTGGGTTCGCTGGTTGGAGCAGCGGCGGCTTATATGGGGTTGTCACAGACAGTGCAATGGTCGGCATTCTTTGTTTCGACAGTCATCATTCTGCTTTTAGCAAGACCTGTGGTCAAAAAGTACATGAATTCCGCCAAACGTCCGTCCAATGTGGACGAGCTAATCGGGAAAGAAGCAATTGTCACGGAAACCATCGCGGCTCACAAGTCGGGTATGGTAAAAGTCAAAAGTGAAGTTTGGAAAGCAGAATCTTCAGACGAAATTGCCGCAGGTGAAAAAGCCGAGGTTGTCAGCGTGGACGGCACTCATTTGATCGTCAAACGCAAAGTATAAAGGAGGCCGCTTAAATGTCGCCCATTATCATAGTAGTTCTTATCGCAGTCGTCATATTCGCATCCAGAGCGCTCAGGCAGGTGCAGCAGCATGAGAAAGGACTTATCGCATCATTCGGTTCGTATACCCGCACCGTGGACTCAGGTCTGACCCTGGTCATACCATTCTACCAGACTATCCGTCGGGTAGACATGCGCGAGCAGGTGCTCGACGTGCCGCCGCAGGAAGTCATCACCAAAGACAATGTCGGCGTGGCTGTGGACGCGGTGATTTATTTTCAAATCACGGACCCGTTCAAAGTAGTGTACAACGTGGCCAATTTTCATCTGGCCATTATCAATCTGGCGCAGACAAGCTTGAGAAATATCGTCGGTGAACTGGAACTCGACCACACTCTCACTTCGCGCGATACCATCAACACCCAGCTCCGCAATGTGCTCGACGAAGCCACTGACAAATGGGGCGTGAAAGTGACCCGCGTGGAACTTAAAGCCATCGAACCGCCGCGCGATATTACGGACGCCATGTCCAAGCAGATGAAAGCCGAGCGCGAAAAGAGAGCGTTCATCCTCGAAGCCGAAGGAATCCGTCAGTCGCAGATTCTCAAAGCCGAGGGCGAAAAACAGTCCGCCATCCTCCGGTCCGAAGGTTTGAAACAATCCGCCATCCTCGAAGCAGAGGGAAAATCCGAAGCCATCAAACGCGTGGCCGACGCGGAAAAATATCAGATTGAAGTGGTGTACAATGCCATCCATGCCGGACGCCCGACCGCCGACCTTATCACCATCAAGTATCTGGAATCGCTGGAAAAAATCGCCGACGGAAAATCCACCAAAATTTTCCTGCCCATGGAAACCAGCGGTATTCTGGGTTCACTGGCCGGAATTTCCGAAATGTTCAAGGACAAGGAGAACACCGACGGGGGTAAAAAGTAGCACTGC
>CAYHWZ010000108.1:0-7278 GCA_964359975.1 uncultured Elusimicrobia bacterium
AAAGGGGGTCAGCGGTTTAGCAAACCGCCGCCTTCAGCCGCTCGGCCACCCCTCCTGTCCAGAATCAAAAGAATATAATTTTTAGGGCGGGTTTACAAATGCGGAGAGTGCGTTCCATTCCGTTCCAATGTGGCTTCAAGTCCACCAATGGCGATGGTATTTCTTGAACACGAGCCAGAATGTGTCCAGGTCGCGCGTTCTCCTTTCTTCTTCTTTTGTAAATATTCTCCTTATCTCTTCGGCGGATTCCAGCCGGTCTTGTTCCGTCACGACTTTTGATTTAACAAGTGCATTGTTCAGAAATTCAGCTTTTCCCCACCGTTGATAATATTCTTCCAGTTCCTTTTCGCAGTATTCATCCTTTTCCAGACGTTCCAACAGAATTCTGCATACACGCACCTGCCGGGCATAACGTTCAGCATTTTCATGAAGTTTGTCGTTTGCAAGACATTTTTCCACTCTCTCAAGCTTGTAGGCCATCAGACGGTAAATCCAGGCATAGTCCCAATCCTCATTCCGCCAGATGACCGGCAAATACTGCATCACCCTGAACATGCGGTCAAATGGCTGCGTCAGCCAGACCGGAAGATTTGACTGCAGAAAAGACGATTTTTCGCAATTGGGAAAGGTTGCGGATATTTTGTCACTCATTACGCATGTAAAATTACATCAGTGCGCGTGGCTGTATTTCTGCTCTTTGGCCAGTTTTTCTGCGACCCACATCCGTATGAGTGTCAAGTATCCGATGCCCCTTTTGGATGCGGCAGATTTTAAGGATTCCACCTGTTCCGGTTCGAGCCGGAGTGAAATCAATTTTTTGGCCTTGCGCCGTTCGTGAATCTTTTCTTTCAAGGTACCCGATAACTCCACATTGACCTTGGCCAGTTGGTTCCACACTTGTGCGATGGAATGGGTATCCCAAAACTCGGCTTCTTCCTTTTCGGTTCGGAACTTGGGTATTTCATCCAGCGATTTTATGTAAATAAGTTTTGATTTTTTCATCTTATTTTCTCCTGTAGAGACGCTTTTCCCACTGTTCCATCTGCCGGGCTGAAATCGGGCGTATCTTGCCGCCGCCTTTATTCTGAAACACCACTATGAGGTATATTCCATCAGGATTCTGTCCCAATGCGATGTAGCGTTCCATCTTTGTTTTGCGAATCTTGTAGTTCCCCAATTCAAAGAGTTCCTCGACCGCATCCCTTTGAATCGGATGGTCCGGATGCTCTTCAATGTGTCTCAAATTGTGCTCGTCCCAATCGAATGAAACGACTCTTATGGTCATTTGTCTCTCCAATTATAACTGTATATACAAAAGATGTCAATCCTTTTCCAGATTGAAGAGAATATAATTTTTAGGGCGGGTTTACAAATGCAGCACGGGCTGTTCTGGTGGTTGATTTTGGGCAGGGCTTAATTCTATAATCAATTAATCAATTCTGCCAGGATATCAAGCTGGTGAGCATGAGGGGTGTGACATGAATATTACCGATAATGATGCGGCGTGGATCCGCGAATCACTGACAAAGTCCGGATACTTTCAGCTTTTCGCGCAGGGTGAATCGGACAAGTTCCTCAACGGTCTGATGAAAAAGAGCTACACTCCGGGCGCGAAAATCATTGTAGAAGGCGACACCAATGATTTTGTCTACCTGGTGCGCAGCGGCGAGGTCCGAGTGGAAGTGCACCGGCAGGGCAAGGACATTCCGGTCTGCGTGCTCGGCGAGGGACACTTGTTCGGCGAAATTGCAGTGGTGGAACGCGGTCATCGCATCGCAACAGTCGCAGCTGTCACGTCGGTGGAGGTGTACCTGATGTTCCGCGAAGATTTCCGCAAAATTCTGGAGCTGAATCCTGCGCTTAAAGAACGGCTCAAGGAACTGATGGACCGGCGAATCAAAGAGACGGAACAGGTTGCCGCTGCCAATGATTCTTTCCTGGGCTCTCTCAAAAAACGGCTGTTCAAGGGCGGGTAAGGGGCATTCTATCGGCTGTTCCCCGTGCTTTCCAAATTGATTACCCGTTCTGAAACTGATAAAATAAAAAAACATGTCATCCATTGACGTATCCGTCGTGGTGCCGGTTTTTAACGAACAGGAAAATCTGCCTGAATTCGTTTCGCGCATTGCCGCGGTCATGGGCGGTCTTCCGCGTTCGTATGAAGTTGTCTTTGTGGACGATGGAAGCACGGACCAGTCGTTTCAAATCCTGAAAAAATCCGCAGAACAGAATCCTCATCTTAAGATTGTCCGTCTGAGCCGGAACTTCGGCCAGCATGCGGCGGTTTTTGCCGGGTTTGAAAAGTCGCGCGGAGAGATTGTGGTGACGCTCGATGCGGACCTGCAGAACCCGCCGGAAGAAATCCCCAAACTGCTGCAGAAAATGGACGAGGGTTACGAAGTGGTGGGCGGTTACCGCGAGAACCGGCAGGATTCCATTTTCCGCAAAATCCCCACGTATCTGGTGGCGCGCATTGCCTCGCGTCTGGTGAAAACTCCGCTCAAAGATTATGGCTGCATGCTCCGCGCGTACAGGCGCGAACTCGTGGAAGCAATGCTGGAAAGTGGCGAGGTCTCGACGTACATACCGGCCCTGGCCAATTCACTTTCCGGTTCTGTCACTGAGATTCCGGTGGCGCACAATGCGCGCACGCGCGGCGAATCAAAGTACAGTCTCCTGCGGCTGCTTCATCTGAATTTCGACTTGATGACGAGTTTTTCGCTGCTGCCAATCCAGCTTATCGGGATTTTGGGAGTGGCCGTGGCGTTCCTCGGATTCAGTTTCAGTTTTCTGCTGATTGTGCTGAGATTGATATTCGGCGCGGAATGGGCGGTGCAGGGCGTTTTGACAGTGCTGGGTATACTGTTTTTCTTTATCGGAGTGCTGATTTTTTCCATCGGTCTGATGGGCGAGTACGTAGGCAGGATTTATCTGGAAGTGAAAAAACGTCCGCGGTACAGGATAAAAGAAATTGTATCGCAGGATTCCGGCGGGGCGGGAAAATGAATATCAAGATGAACAGTCGGAAATTGTTGAGCGCGGCACAGATACTGACGGCGGTTTTTGCCATGGCGTCCGTTGGCGCGTGCGGAAAGAAAGAGCCGTCCCCGGCGCCTGCCAAAGGAAAATCCATGATTGAACGTGTGGTCAAATCAGATGCGGAATGGAAAAAAATCCTTACGCCGGAACAGTACCGCGTGACCCGGAAAAAGGGCACGGAGCAGGCGTTTACCGGCGAGTACCATGCGCTCAAAGATAAGGGGATCTATAAGTGCGTGAGCTGTGATTTGGAATTGTTCAGCTCAGATACTAAATTTGATTCGGGCACCGGCTGGCCGAGTTATTGGGCGCCGATTAACGAGGACCACGTTACGCGCGTGGTTGACAAAAGCTGGTTTTTGGAGCGGGTGGAAGTGGTATGCGCTCGGTGCGATGCGCATCTGGGGCATGTTTTTGACGACGGGCCAAAACCGACCGGATTACGCTACTGCATGAATTCCGTCTCGCTCAAGTTTGAGAAGAAGTAGCGCAAAATTGACATTTCCGTCGTTCCTTTGTAAAATTTCCGCATTATGAACAAGCTTAAATTGGGTATGCCAAAAGGCAGTCTGCAGGAATCCACCGTGGAACTTTTCCGCAAGGCGGGTATCCGCATCCATCCGTCCGACCGTTCGTATTTTCCCACCTGCGACGATGATGAACTAGACATTATGCTGGTTCGTGCTCAGGAAATGGCGCGGTACGTGGAAGACGGTACATTCGACGCGGGTCTGACAGGCAAAGACTGGATTCTGGAAACGGGCGCAACAAAGGTCACGGAAATCTGCGAACTGATTTATGCCAAGTCGGGTTTCCGCCCGGTGCGGTGGGTGCTGGCTGTACCGGAAAATTCTCCCATCCGCAGTGTAAAAGATTTGAAGGGTAAACGGATTGCCACCGAAGCGGTCAATCTGGTGAAAAGCTATCTGGCCAAAAATAAAGTGAAAGCCGAGGTGGAATTTTCCTGGGGCGCGACTGAAGCCAAAGCGGGTTTTCTCGTGGATGCGATTGTGGAGCTGACGGAGACCGGTTCGTCTCTGCGCGCTAACAAGCTCAGGATTGTGGATGAAGTGCTTGCCTCCACCACGCGGTTTATTGCGAATCCAAAGGCACTGCAGAATCCGTGGAAAAAGCAGAAGGTTGAAAATATCTCCATTCTTTTACAGGGCGCTCTCAACGCGGAAGGTATGGTCGGCATGAAAATGAATCTGGAAGAGAAAAATCTGGCACGCGTGATGAAAGTCCTGCCCGCGCTCAAAAAACCCACGGTATCGCGTCTGACTCTGCCCGGCTGGATGGCGATCGAAGTGGTGCTGCAGGAAAAGACCGTTAAGAAAATCATCCCTGACCTCAAGCGCGCCGGCGCAGAAGCCATCATCGAGTATCCTCTCAACAAACTTATCTACTGACTCTCGGATTCTGGCCCGTACCGGAATTGAAAATACTTTTTGCTTTGTCGCAGGTTGAAGTCACTGGCGCGGAAACGTACGCCGTGACGCTCGCCCGTGCTCTGGAAAAACGCAGTCACGATATTGTGATGGTCTCGGACAAAATCCAAAATCCGGAATCGCTCAAGTTTCATTCCCTCCCGCTTCATTCACTGAACACCAGTTATCTCGGCAGAATCCGCAATGTATTTGCGCTCAAAGAGCTGATTGCCCGCGAAAAAGTCGAGCTGATTCATTCGCATTCGCGCGCGGCGAATCTAGTGAGCCATTTCGCGCGGAAAAGCTGGACGGAGAACCGTCTGCCCATGGTAGCGACAGTGCACGGACGGTGGCGTAACCATTTTGCCGCGCGTCAGCTTCCATGTCTGGGTGAACGCACCATTGCGGTCTGTCCGTATTTGGCGCGGTACTTGGCGGAGGATATCGGCGTGCCTGCGGATTCTGTGCGCATGATACCGAACGGGATTGATACAGAACGTTTCGTTCCGCGCGATTTAACCGATGGTAAAAGCACGCGCGAAATTCTCTTTCTCGGGCGGTTCAGCGGTCAGAAAGGGAACGTGATACGGTTTCTGATGCGCGAGATTTTTCCGCAGTTGGCGCGCGAATTTGCGGATGTGCACTTTGTAGTGGCGGGCGGGCACGTGCCGGACGCGGACCGTGAAAATGTCCTCAAGTTCAACTCGTCCGTCGGGCGTGAGGTCCTGAGGCTGGTTGACCGTGTGAACGATTTGACCAAAATCTATCATGCTGCGGACATTGTGGCAGGTTCGGGACGGGTGGCGATGGAAGCGATGTCCTGCGGCAAACCCGTGGTGTCTATCGGAGAATCATCCGCGCCGGGTCTTTTGACGGAATCGAATTTTGAAAGCGCGTTCGATTCGAATTTCGGTGATTGCGGGATATGGAATCTGTTTGAAAAAGACAATACGGTGCTTGCGGACTTGCGGCGTTTGCTGACGGACGCGGCGCTTGCCAAACAGTTGGGCGTGTGGGGCAGACAGAAAGTGCGGGAAAAATTTGCAGCTCAGATTATTGCTTCGAAAGTGGAATCTGTTTATCAGGAGGTGCGCGCATGATACCTGTACTGTGCTATCACCGGGTGTGTCCGAAAAGTGAACGCGGGCAGGATTCCCCTTCACTCTGCGTGTCGCCGGAACAGTTTGAAAGTCAGATGGGACTGCTGAAACTGCTGGGGTACACGACAGTTTCCGTACAGAATGCGGCTGCAGCGATGGAGCGGCGGAAGAATCTGCCTGCGCGCTCCGTGGCTGTCACTTTTGACGACGGGTACGAGGACAATTACACCTATGCGTTTCCGATTTTGAAAAAAATGGGTTTTATGGCAACGGTTTTTTTAATCACGGATTTTATCGGGAAAACGAATGCGTGGGATTCGGGTAAAGTGCGTCTGCTGAACGAAGGTCAGATCCGTGAGATGCACCGGAACGGGATTGTGTTCGGTTCGCATACCGTGAGTCATTTGGACATGTCCAAAGCGTCGGCAGAGCAGATGAAGGACGAGTTGATGCGGTCAAAGCAAGTGGTGGACGGACTGACTTCGCGTGTGGACACAGTTTTCTGTTATCCGTACACGCGGCTGAACGCGCAGGCCAAGCTGCTGGTCAAAGAGAGCGGTTACTTTTGCGCGGTTTCCGGCGACCCGCTGAATCTGCTGGACAAGAACGATATTTTTGAAATCCCCCGCGTGCAGGTTTTTCCCTCGACGTCACTGTTCGGTTTCTGGAAAAAAATCCAGCCCTGGTATCCGGCATGGATGCGGATGGTGAAAGAGTTTAAGGGTAAATAGGTAACTTTCAAACAACAGTACCCCCCACCCTGTCCTTCCCCCGCAAGAGGGAAGGAAAATGAGTGCTTCAACTCTCTCTTCTCTTCATTTTTACAAATAATTTACAAGTAGTTAAGGTGAAATTTATACCGTCCCTGCTATACTGATGGCGGTATGATAGTGAAACGATTAGCTGTGCGGGCTGTGGCGTTGACGGTACTGAATGCGTTTGTATTTGAGACAATCGCGGTTTCATACGTTGAGGCGTCCATTTGGGAAGAGCGGCGCCGGGCCATGAGCGAGCAGGTGGAAAAGAAGGAGCAGATGAACAAGGCCCTGCGCTCAAATGCCGGGGACACTTCGCTTTCCGCCACACTTGCAGCGCAGACCGGTATCAAGATACCTGAAGAATTCGGGATCGTGACTGAAAGCTGGAACCCTCCGGAAGATTCCTCCGCGCAAAATGCGGCGTTGCCGAAGCCGGACCGAACCGCAGCACGTCCACTGATTGTGCATATTCAGGACGCGCACGGCAACCCTGTTGCTCAAAAGAACGCGTACCGGATTCTGAAAGTCATTGAATCCTCATCTCTGCATACCGGCGACAAACCAAATGGCAGCTTCAAACCCGAACCTCTGCCTGTATTTGTGGAAGGCGCGTGGGGATTGGTAAAGCCGGACTGGATTGCCGCCTACCCTGACGAATCCGTCACCAGACGGACTGCTGAAAATCTGCTCAATCTGGGTGAACTGACCGGCGAAGAATATTTTGCTCTGATGGAAGGCGTAGACCGCATCCGCATTTCCGGCGTGGAAGACCGCAAGGTGTATCAAGCCAATCTCTCGACGCGCAGAATGATGGACGGGGAGCGGGAGGCAATGCTTCGTCGTGTGGAAAAAGCGGACGAATCTCTCAAGGCGCTGAAACAGACTCTTTTCCCCGCTATACTGGACCGGCTGGACCAGGTTTCCCTCAATTTCTGTGATGCGCGTGTTTCACTG
>CAYHWZ010000109.1:0-7277 GCA_964359975.1 uncultured Elusimicrobia bacterium
GGCCGCGGCGACGTGGCCGAACTGCGCGCGCAGGATGTGAAAGTGGTCATTGTGGCTGCGCACGCGGGAATTGAAACCAAGGATTCACCGCCGGACTATGAAGGGGAAAAATATCTCGCGGCGCAGGTGCCGGGCGTTCAGCTTATTCTCGGCGGGCATTCGCATTTCAGTCTGTCCGAACCGTATCAGGACCCGAAAAATAAAACGCTCATCGTGCACAATCAGTCCGGGCTGAAGACAGTGACACGCACCATGCTCCGCGTGTGGAAAAAGAGCGGCAAACTTTTTCATCATTCATATAAACTGGTTCAGCTCAAAGTGGATGAGACCGGAGAGGACGCGGAAATCAAGAAAATTGTGGATGGTTATATTGAAAAAGTCGGCGCTCAACTGGACGTGGTGGTGGGCAAATCTTTGATGGAACTGGACCGCAAGGGCACGGAATCTCTGCTCGGCAACTGGAAAACCGACGTGATGCGCCAGTTTACCAAAAGTGATATCGCTTTTCAAAATGCGGGCGGAATCCGCGCGGACCTGCCGAAAGGGGACCTCACTTTGCGGCATCTTTATCTGCTGTCGCCGTTCGGCAACACCATCGTCACCGTCGATCTCACCGGTGAACAAGTGATGGAAGTGCTGGAACACAGCGTGTCCGGTTCGCAAGGCGTTATGCAGGTGTCGGGTCTAAAGATGGTCTATGATATGTCGAAAGAAAAAGGTTCGCGCGTGACAGAAGTGACGGTGAACAGCAAACCGCTCGACCCGAAGAAAAGTTACCGTGTGGTGACGAACAATTTTGTTGCCGGAAGAGGGGACGGGTACACGGCATTCAAGAACGGTAAAAACATGAAGGACACCATGATCACGGACCGCGAAATCGAAACGGAATTTGTCAAAAAACATTCGCCCATCTCCTCAAAGATTGAAGGACGCATCGTAAAAAAAGGCGGTTGATGTGCTCTCGACGTATCAGCTTTCGGTTCTGTACGAAATTGTGCGGAGTCTGCATGTTTTCCACAGTCCGGAAAAAGTTTACACCTATCTTGTGGAACAGCTTTCCGATGCGATAAAAGCCGAATCTGCGTCGGTGTTTGAAGTTGATTCTGCGTCAAAGAAACTCGTCCTGCGCGCCTGCTTCGGCCCGAAAAAAGCAGAACTGGAAAATGCCATTCATAAGCTCGACCTTCCTTTGGGCAAAGGGCTGGCCGGATGGGCGGCGATGTACAATCAGCCGTCCATTGTGAATGATGTGCGTCTGACCTCGCGGTTCAATCCGGCAATTGACGAAGCCATCGGGTATAAAACACGCAATACTCTCTGCGTGCCGATAGCGAACAAAGACAAAGTCCTCGGCGTAGTTGAGTTTCTCAACAGACAGTCCGGCCATTTCAGCAAAGACGAACAGGAACTCGTGATGCAGGCAGCGAAACAGGCGGCGGTGGCAGTGGAAAATTCCAAACTTTTTGCGGAACTGGAAGAGTCGCGGCATTTCACGGACAGCATGCTGTCCAATCTTTCCGGCGGTCTGATCGCAGTCAATAACCAGGAACTCATCACTCATTTCAATCCTGCGGCGGAACGCATCCTGCAGATGACAGCCGCTGAAGTCATCGGCAAAAAGTATGAAGAAACGCTGAAAGATTATCCGCCCATCCTTAAAGAAATAATGCTCGCAGTCAGCGCTCGCGAACGGAAGCTCAGGCAGGAACTCTACTGTTCCGGACGTAAAGACAAAAAGTCCATGAAAATCGGGTACTCCACTTTTCTCGTGCAGGACAAGCAGTCGGAATTCCTCGGCGCCGGACTCATTTTCCAGCACATTGAATAGAAACAGTATCGGATTCCGCTTTGCAGTGTTTGCCATTACAGCCGTGGTGCTGCCGGCTGCAACCATTGCGGGCAGTCTGATGTGGATAGGAAGGACTGCGCTCACCGAATCACTTTACCGTGAACAATCTGAAACCGCGCGCCGCATATCGGACCGCATTTCCATCCATATGGAACATGTGCGGTCTGTACTGTCGATCGGCGCGTCGGAACCGGGCCTCGCAGTGTTCCCGCGCCGGAGACAGGAAGAATCGCTCCGCCGACTGCTCCGCTGGCAGGACAGTTTTAAGGAAGCGTTCCTGATAGACGAGCACGGACAGGAAACTGCGAAACTTACCAGCCAGCGCAACCGTTTTGTTCCGGCGGCCATGCTGATTTCGCGAAAGAACCGCGCGGAATATCTGTCGCCCATGCAGGACGGCAAAATATTTGTGAGCGAACCGTTTTTTGCCGCGGACCGACTACCTTACCTGCTTGCCGCGTGCCCTGTTTCCGGACGCAAAGCTGTGCTGGTGGCGCGCGTTTCACTTGCTAATCTGTGGGATTTGGTGAACGAAGTCCAGCAGGGTCAGCCCGGGATTGCCTACATCGTGGACACCAAAGGCAATTTAATCGCGCATCCTGATTCGCTCAAAGTGCAGTCGCACACGAATCTGGAAAATACGGAAATCGTGCGGTCATTCCTTGAAGGACGCGTGGGACATGATTCGTTCGGCGTGCACCGCAACGAGCGCGGGGAAAAAGTGGTGGCTCTGACTCTGAGCGTGCCGGACCTGCGCTGGGCAGTGGTGATGGAAACTCCCACGCGCGACGCGTACGCTGCCATCCGCCTCATGCAGAGACAGGTGATACGGTGGACGCTGATATGCACGGTTGCGGTTTTGATTTTTGCGTTCTGGCGCGTGCGTCAGATTACGCGACCGGTGAAACTGCTGGAAGATGGCGTACGCAAAATTTCGCAGGGTGAACTGAACCTGCGTCTGGACATTGACACGCGCGACGAGATTGAACGGCTCTCGCACGCATTCGAAAAAATGGCGGACTCTCTGCGCGAACTTGAAACCATGCGGCGCGACCTGATTTCCATGATTGTGCATGATTTGAAGAACCCGCTGTCCGGCATTATGAACGGGATCGAATATCTGATTGAAAACGCGCCCGAATCATCGCCCGAACCGCACCGCAGAGTGCTGACTCTGGCGCGCAAATCGTCGGAAGACCTGCTTTCGCTCGTGCAGAATCTGCTGGACGTAGCCAAAATGGAGGAAGGACGTCTGACTCTGAACAGGGAATCCGCGTCCTTGTCAAAAATATTGCGCGAGTGTGTGGAGACTTTTTCCGTGCAGGCGGTACGCGAACAGAAACATCTGGTGGTCAAAGCCCCGGACGATATGCCGGAAATTTCCATGGATGTCCAGCTCATCGGGCGCGTGCTGAATAATCTGGTCTTTAACGCCATCCGCCACACCAGCACCGGCGGGCAGGTAACGCTGGAAGGACGCACAGTGAACAACGAAGCGGAAATCACAGTGCGCGACAACGGCGAGGGAATACCGGAAGAGTACCGCGACAAGATTTTCGACAAGTTCGTCCAGGCCGAACGCAAACGCATGCACATGAGAAGCGGAGCAGGGCTCGGTCTCACTTTCTGTAAAATGGCAATTGAACTGCACGGAGGGAAAATTTCCGTGGAAAGCAAAGTCGGCGAAGGCAGCGCGTTCAGTTTTCGACTGCCGCTGGACCGCGCAGAGTCAAAGCAAGTAGTGACGCCGGCTGGAGCCGCGTAAGGGAGAATATCTGCATGAACAAAATCAAAATGAAAGTGCTCATACTTTTTACAGCAATCATCGTGGCAGCGGGAAGCACAATCCACGCCGCGCAGGCCAAAAATGTGGTGCTGCTTATCGGCGACGGGATGGGTCCGGCCATTATCGGACTTTCCAAAAATTACAGCGACTTTGTGCTCAAAAAACCCGGACTCAACATTGAACGGCTGATGAACGAAGGACGGACCGGATTCATGATGACCTATTCCAGCTCGCATCTGGTGACGGATTCCGCGGCAGGCGCCACGGCTTTTGCCTGCGGGATAAAAACTTACAACGAAGCTATCGGCGTGGACGCAAACGGCAACACCGTGGAAACCATTTTGGAAAAGGCCAAAAAAGCCGGCAAGAGCGCAGGGCTGGTGACCACCACTGATTTGGCTGACGCTACGCCCGCATGCTTTTACGCGCACGCGGCCAGACGCGCGCAGAGAAATATGATTGCTCCGCAGGGAATCGCGGAGCAGAAAGTGGATATTATGCTCGGCGGAGGCAGCAATTTCTTTGACACTGCGGAAGCCATCAAAACCGGATACAGAGTCCTCACCACGCGCAAAGGGCTGGAAGATTATCTCGAAAAACTCCCGGTATCGTCGGGCGGTAACATCAGCGGCGTGCTCGGCCTATTTGCGGAAAAAGAGTTCGCCTACTACGATGACCGCAACGGGGAACTGCCCACCCTGCCCCAAATGGCAACGCTCGCTCTGGCAACGCTGAAGAGAAACCCAAAAGGATTTTTCCTCATGGTCGAAGGCGGACGCATTGACCACGCCGGACACGCCAACTTTGCCAACAAAATGGTGCGCGAATTTTTGGAGTTCGACGAAGTCATTGCGCTGGCGCTGGACTTTCAGCAGAAAAATCCGGACACGCTGGTCATTGTCACCGCGGACCACGATACCGGCGGACTCGCGCTATCCAAAGGCGATATCGGACAATATCCCAAAACCGAAGACCTGACAGAACTTGCCGGAACCTACTGGATAAGTCATAATCATACTGGATCTCCCGTACTGCTCGCGGCCAAAGGGCCGGGCCAGGAAAAAGTGAAGGGGATGAACGACAACACGGATGTTTTCAAAATTATGAAAGAAGTCATGGACCTGAAATAAAATGCATATTGTTTACGGACTGCTGATATTATCCGGCGCTGTTTTTGCCGCGTGGAGTTTTTACCGGCTGAACAAATCGTACGCAATCCAGTCCGAAGAAAATAACCGGCTGACCAGTTCGCTCGCCTTGGTGAACGAACTTTCCGTGCAGATATCGAGCGTGATGGACCTGGACCGGCTGCTCCCCATGGCTATGGACGCGTTCGTCAAAGCAGGCGATGTGAACAAGGGTTCGCTCATGCTGGTAAACGAAGAGTTGGGCATACTTGAAATCAGCGCGGCAGTGGGACTGAGCCAGTTCCGAGTGCGCACCTCGCGCCCGAAAATCGGCGACGGGATTGCGGGCATTGTGGCCAAGACCGGTCAACCCGTGCTCGTGGCGGACATTTCCAAAGACAAAACTTATTACAAAGATTTTGAAGAAGACCTGAAACTCGGACGGCCGAAAGAGTCCATCCTCTGCCTTCCGCTCAAGTACCGTAAACGCGTGCTCGGCGTGGTGAACCTGGAATCCAAGACCAGCGGACGTCCGTTTGAACAACGCGACGAGACTGTGCTCTCAATTCTGGCCAATGCCATTGCAGTCTCGATTTCCAACGCGCGTCTGTACCAGCTCGCCATTACCGACGGACTGACGAAACTCGCCATTCACCGTTATTTCAAAGCGCGGTTGGAACAGGAGATGAGCCGTGCGCGCAGACATCAGACCACACTCTCGCTCATCATGCTGGACATTGACCATTTTAAGAGATTGAACGACACCTACGGACATCCGGAAGGCGACCGCGTGCTTGTGCAGATTGCCAAACTGATGAAAGAGTGCACTCGCGATACGGACCTGTGCGCACGGTACGGAGGAGAGGAATTTGCCATTATCCTGCCGGACACACCGCGCGCAGATGCAGTGGCAGTGGCCGAACGGTTCCGCAAAAAAGTGGAAAGCACGCACATCAATCTGGAGGGCGACACGGTTTCCGTCACTGTTTCCGTCGGAGTGGCGGACATGCCGCTGGACCGCAAACTGACTCCGGCCGAGTTCATAGATTTCGCCGACCAGGCCCTTTACCAGTCAAAAGACGGCGGCCGCAACAAAACTACAATCTTCGAAGCATTATCCGGAAAAGTATAAGCCAACTACACCAAATATCCGGGACGTGAACTGTTACAGATGACCCTTTTCCGGGGTACCGGCAGGAATGATTTCGTAGATGGAAAGTTCCGGCGCTGAACTTATCAGCATCGGCATTTTTGCAAAAAGCGCTTTGATGTGCGGCGAGGCCAGGTGCAAATCGAGCGAATCTTTTGAGTCCCAGCGTTCCACCATTGTAAAAACTGCGGAATCGTCCACGGAGCGGTGCAGGACATAGCGGATACAGCCGGGTTCGCGGTGAGTGGGTTCCATTACAGCCATGAGTTCGCGTTCGAGATCCTTTTCACAACCCGGCTTGGCTTTGGCTTTTGCAATTACAGTCAGTTCCGCCATATTGAATCCTCCCGCAAATAGTTCCTGCATCCCCCGTCACCACTAGTATGTATTAAATCCGACTGATTGGCAAGACCTTTTCATGCACTTGGGAAATTCGAATTGATATAGATATCTCGTCGAATCATATAGCATTGATTGACTATCTGTGGCGGTCTTCAATCATAAGCTCCGTCATTCCGGGCTTGACCCGGAATCCATGTCCGTAGAGTTTACCTATGCAAAATCAATTTCTCTGGATGCCGGATCAAGTCCGGCATGACGGGATTAACGGATGCATTAGGCATACACACAAAGACCAGAGACTGTATTGTGGTCGTCGGTCAATTTTTTGTAAGATACAGTTTATGCCTGATTTTATCCGCATGGAACAGCAGTACGTGTTTCAGACTTACCGGCGCCAGCCGCTGATATTGGTGCGCGGGCGCGGTTCTTTTGTCTGGGACAACCACGGTAAACGGTACCTCGACTTTTTCTCCGGGCTCGGCGTCAACAACCTGGGACAGACGCATCCATCTGTGGTCCGCGCCATTATCGCGCAGTCGCGCAAACTTTTGCACACTTCCAACCTTTACTACACAGTGCCGCAGATAGAGTGCGCGCGCGAACTCATCCGCCGCACGTTTCCGGGTAAAGTATTCTTTGCCAATTCCGGCGCCGAGGCCAACGAATGCGCGGTCAAGCTTGCACGCCGGTGGGGCGGACCTTCGCGTCCGGAAATAATCGCTTTTGAAAATTCGTTCCACGGGCGCACCATTGCCACGCTCACGCTCACCGGGCAGACCAAATTTCAGAAAGGGTTCGGTCCGCTTTTCCATAAAGTGCGTTACGCGAAATTCAATGACATCACGTCGGTAAAACGGCTGGTCACAGCCAAAACCGCCGCTGTGTTCATCGAACCTGTGCAGGGCGAGGGGGGCATTTACCCGGCAGACCCCGCGTTCCTCAAAGCGCTGCGCAAACTCTGCGACACGCGCAAACTTTTGCTCATTTTTGATGAGGTTCAGTGCGGGATGGGACGCACCGGAC
>CAYHWZ010000110.1:0-7265 GCA_964359975.1 uncultured Elusimicrobia bacterium
CAACGGCGGTGGTCGACTGAAAGATTATTCGGCCAAGTTCGCTGTCTCTCCCTTCGAATCTCTCGGCGACTCGCTCAAAGGTTTCAAAGTCAACGCGCTTTTCCACAAAGGCAGCAAGAACGAATCCACGCTCAGGAACAGAATCTTCGCCGGACTCTCCTACGAGTCAAAATATGTGAACGCGGTATGCAATTATTTCAATGCGGACAATGGATCCGGCGCAGGTCCGTCGAGAGGCGAGGGATTTTCAATCTATTCTGTGGTCACTCCCGTTGAAAAATTCTGGGGCTTTCTGCGTATGGACCGGTACGACCCGGACATTTTTGCCGGCGGCGATACGCACAACCGGTACATCTATGGTCTCGGATACCAAATAACAAAGGGCGTACGCATGTCTGTGGACCACCAATATCTGGAACAGGAACGGAGAAGTCTCACGCGTCAGGATGAGAGCATTATTTCCGTGCACACCGAAGCGAAATTCTAGACCTATCGCACCTATTGATGTACAGCAGTGAAGTCTAACCCCCGGAAAAACTCTGAACTGGCAAAAATAACAGCTGCGGAACTGGGTTTTGACCTGGTTACCATCAGTTCCGCTTTTCCCCTGAACACAGACGGCGAACGGTACCGCGAGTGGCGCGACAAATCATTCGCCGCTGACCTTGCCTACATGAAACGAGAAAATCCCCGTCGGTGGGTGCCGCAGGACCTTTTGCCCGGAGCGCAGAGTGTGGTCACATTTGGTGTGAATTTTGCGTCCTCTGCGCCGCGCCCGGAATCACGTCCGGGTTACGGACGGGTGGCGCGGTATGCGTGGGGAAAAGATTATCACCTCGTGCTCGAACCTCAACTCAAATTATGGGTCGCAACGTTTTCAGAGAAACTCGGACAAGCAGTCTCCGCAAAAATACTCGTGGATTCCGGTCCGCTTTTGGAACGTGCCTTTGCGCATCAGTCCGGCGCGGGTTTTGTGGGAAAAAATACCATGCTCATCCACCGCGGCATGGGCTCGTATCTGTTTCTGTCCGAAGTTATTGTTGACGCGGAATTGGAACCCGACCCGCCGCCTCCTGCGCGCGCAAAAGACGAATGCGGTTCCTGTAAAGAATGTCTGGACCAGTGCCCGACGAACGCGCTCGTGTCAGCCCGCTGGCTCGACGCGCGCAAGTGTATTTCTTACTGGACCATCGAGAACCGCGGACCTATCCCGACGGAAATCCGGCCCGGTGTCGGCGACTGGATCTTCGGCTGCGACATTTGTCAGGAAGTCTGCCCGTACAACGGATTGCCACGCCAGACAAAGTGGAAAGAGTTCTTACCCGAATCCGGTGCAGGCCCGTATCTTTCCATTCTGGAAATATTGAAAATCAAATCGGATGATGAGTTCCGCAAACGGTTTGCCGGCACTCCGATTCTCCGCGCCAAGCGCGCCGGTCTGTTGCGCAACGCGTGTGTCGTCGCAGGCAACCAGAAATTCGAAGAAGCGCTGCCTCTATTAAAAGACATTGTGGAAAATGACCCGGACCCGAATGTCTCCGAGCACGCGCTATGGGCGGTGTATCAGTTCTGATTTTTCTTGTGGAATTTGATGGTGACGATTACAACGCCGGAAAAGAGCACCGCGTTCACTGACCCGAAAATCCTCATGGCCAGGTCCGGCGAAACCAGCGACGACGGCAAAAGCGCCAGAATGCTCAGCCATACGCCGATAACCCACGGGACACTGATATCGTCGGACGATTTGCGTTTCCAGATTCGCATGATGAGCGGTATGTTCCAGAAAGGCATCACCGTGGCCGCCACCAGTCCGAGCGTTTCCATCCAGTGCGGAATAGTCACGGAACTTTAGCCGGACCGGATGATTTTTTCGCCATAAACCGGTACTCGATTTCTCCGGGCTGAATGAGCCCCAGTTCACGCCGCGCGACCTGTTCAATGGCGCGCGGGTCGGTTTTCAGACGTTCCACTTCAGCGGCCAGCATGGTGTTGGATTGTTTCAATTGTTCGAGTTCCGCACGCAGCTCTTTCAGTTCGCGTTTTTTCTGCCAATAGAAACGGCTCCACTGACTGGTGACAAACAGCATCACGCCCGCGAATGCAAGCAGGTAAAATTTCCATCTGGAATTCACTACTTGAGAGCCAGAGCTTGTTTGCCGGTGAACTCGGCTTTGGAACCGAGCGATTCTTCGATGCGGAGCAGTTGGTTGTATTTTGCGATGCGTTCGGAGCGGCAGGCGGACCCGGTCTTAATCTGACCGGCGTTCACAGCTACTGCGAGGTCCGCGATAAAAGTGTCTTCCGTCTCGCCGGACCGGTGCGAAATCACGGCCGTATATCCCGCGTTCTTCGCCATGGTGATGGATTCCACCGTCTCAGAAAGTGTGCCGATCTGATTGAGTTTGATAAGAATGGAGTTGGCGATACCTTTCCGGATTCCTTCCGACAACCGCACGGAATTGGTGCAGAACAAATCGTCGCCGACGAGCTGGACTTTTTTGCCGAGCTGTTCGGTTATCATGCGCCACCCTTCCCAGTCATCTTCAGCCAGTCCGTCCTCGATGGAAATGATGGGATACTTTGAAATCCACGACTCGTAGAATTTGACCATTGCTGCGGAATCTTTGGTCTGGTCCTGCGCTTCGCCTTCGAGCACATATTTTTTGCCTTCGTAGAATTCGCTTGACGCCGGGTCCAGTGCAATGGCGATTTCAGTCCCGGGTTTGTATCCGGCCAGACGCACCGCTTCGAGAATGACTTCGACTGCTTCTTCGTTCGACTTCAAGTCAGGAGCAAAACCGCCCTCATCGCCCACAGCCGTGTTCAATTTCTTCTTTTTCAGCACGGATTTCAGATGATGAAAAGTTTCCGTACCCCACCGCAGCGCCTCGGCAAAACTCTTCGCTCCGACGGGCATGACCATGAATTCCTGCAAGTCCACATTGTTGTCCGCGTGCGCTCCGCCGTTCAAAATGTTCATCATGGGTACTGGCATTTCGTACGTTTTATACTGCAGATGAAAAGCCCTGCGGATAGATTCATAAAGCGGGATGTCCTGTTCCGCTGCCGATGCGCGGGCCGCGGAGAGCGACACACCGAGAATAGCGTTTGCCCCGAGCGCGCCTTTGTTGGGAGTTCCGTCAATTTCGCAGAGTTTTTTGTCGAGTTCCGGCTGTTTGGACACGTCCATACCGACGACTGCGGGCGCGATCTTCTGGTTCACGTTCTGCACGGCTTTCATTACACCTTTGCCCATGTAGCGGTTTTTTTCACCGTCGCGCAGTTCCACGGCTTCGTGTTCGCCTGTAGATGCTCCCGACGGCACAGCGGCGCGGCCTGTGATTCCCTTTTCAACAACAGTTTCAACTTCCACGGTGGGGTTGCCGCGCGAATCTAAAATTTCTCTGGCTTTGACGGAAATGATTTTGCTCACTTCGTTCCTCCTAAGTTTCGACGGACAGCGGCCAGATTTCGTTCAGCCTGTTCGGATGCTTCTGTCCCGGGAATCCCCAATTTTAAAGCGGTTTCCCAATTCTGTGCGGCCTGCCCATGGTTGCCAAGAAGATAATAGCAATTTCCCAGATTATTGTAAATTTCGCCGTAGTTTCTCAGCCGGGCGGAAATCTCATACGCGCGTATCGCGTTCGGTATGTCGTTCACCGCGCGGTAACATTCCGCCAGGTCGTACGCGGTGCGTTCGGAATCATAAAAATTCGCTGCCACGGATTTTTCGTAAACGGGAATGGCGGCATCATACCGGCGCTGTGCCGCAAGCATTTCCGCCTGCAGGCGCAGATAGTCGCCTCTGAAAGGCGGGAGAATGACTTTGAAAAACACAATGGCAAAGACTGCGCCAGCGGCAATCCGCGCAAAGTGTTCAGTTTGCGGTTTCACCTGCGCGGATTTTTTGGAAGCGGGTTTATTCTGCGCTGTTTCCGTCGGCATCCCTGCGCCGAGCAGAAAAAACAGCAGGCATCCGTTGGGCACAATGTGCATCGGGAAATTGGTCAGCGAGTATGCCAGAAACGCAATCACCGCGCTCATCACGCCGGCCTGTTCGATTTGCGATGCGGCTGAACCATTGTCCATTTTCCGCGACGCGTAAACAAACCAGGCCGCGAAAAGACTCAAAAAAGCGAGCAGGCCCAATGTCCCGGTCTCGGCCCACACCTGGAAAAATTCGTTGTGCACGTTCGACTCGCTCGTCGCGCGGAACGACATCTGGTCACGGAAAACCGGATTCTCCCGCACCTTGTTCTGGTACAGCGCAAAATTGACTTTCAGATTTCCCGCGCCCACGCCGAATACAGGATTTTCTTTCACCATCTCGATCGCGGTCCACCACTTGAACTGACGTTCCAAGATCGAAGGCGAATGGATGCGCGTCATGAAAAAAGCCGCCGACAGTCCTGCGGCAACGCTTAATGCCAGACAAACAAAGACCGCACGCGTCACTGAAATTTGTTTTCTGATTCCCCAAATAATACCCGCACCGAACAAGACCGAAAGCCCGCACGCAATCCACGCGCCGTGAGTCCTGCCCCAAAAAAGACTTAGCACGCACAAAATAGTTGCGCATCCGGACAGAATCCGTTCTTTGCCCGTACGCGTCCATGTCCGTGCCGCAAGAATCGGCAGCGCCATCACCCACCACCCCGCTGCAAAGTTCGGATTGCCGAAACTTGAGCCAGGTCGCCCGCCCCAAACCGTGGACCATTTCACCGGATCCCACCCGAAATATTGCGAGGCTCCGTAAGCCCCGGCGAAAAACGAGCTCCACACAATCGCCGTGAACACCCGTTCCTGCTCATCTTTTATTTCCGCCGAAACCCAGAACAGCAGAACAAGAAAAGTCTGGTAACCCCACATATTCCACACCAGCGGCGCGTGCACCGCATTTTTCAGTGAAAGAGCCGTCGAAAGCAGGAATACTCCGAGAGGAACAGCCATTGCCGGCGCGGAGAACTTTTGTTTTGATTCATACTGCCTCACAGCCCAGACCAGAAACGCGGCCAGTATGAGCGACTGCGATACAGTCTGTTTTATGATGAACGGGTCTTTAGTCTCTGTAAGAAAAAGAGACGGCGACAGCAGGAAAAGTAAGGCGACTATTCTGGAAACCGCCGGTAGCGCCGTTGCGGGTTTACCTCAGAGTGGGGAGCGTCACAGTTTGTTCAGACGCCGATGATTTTGCGGCTGTGCGCTATGATCTGCGAAAGTTTTTTAGGTGAGTCGCTCTCCGCATAGAGTCTCAGCACCGGTTCCGTGCCCGAGAGCCGGATACCGACCCACGAGTTGTCTTTGAGCATGAACTTGAACCCGTCGAGGTCAATGATGCGCTTGACGGAAAAATCGCCGAGCGATGTCGGCGGATGCGACGAAAGTTTATCTTTGAGCGCGCTCATTTTTTCCGGCGGCAGGTGCAAATTCTGACGTTCCGTGTAGAATGAGCCGACTTTTTTCTCTAAATCTTTCAGACACTCGCGCAGAGATTTTTTCGACGCAGCGCGCACTTCGGTCAGCAGCATGCAGGCGAGAATCCCGTCCTTTTCCGGTATGTGTCCCTTGATAGTCAGACCGCCCGACTCTTCGCCGCCGAGGATGAATTCCTCTTTCAGCATGACTTCGGCAATATACTTGAAACCTACCGGGGTTTCGCGCACTTCAATGCCGTGCATGCGCGCCACAGCGTCGAGGAAATGGCTGGTCATCACCGAGCGCGCCACCACGCCTTTCCACTTGCGCGTGCGCACCAGATGGTCAAGAAGGAGCGGCAATATTTCGTTCGGCTGAATGAACGAACCGTCGGAATCCACAATGCCGAACCGGTCCGCATCCCCGTCCGTGCCCAGACCCAGATCAGACTTCTGTTTTTTCATCAAAGCGATGAGTTCCGACAGATGTTCCATCGAAGGTTCCGGCGCGTGCCCGCCGAAAAGCACGTCGCGCCAGTTGTGCATCACCGTGACGCGGCATCCGGATTCTTTCAGCAGCAGGTCCAGATAATTCCGGGCCGTGCCGTAAATCAAGTCACATACTACCGAAAGTTTTGCTTTTTTCAGCACGCTGAAATCAACCAGATTTTTCATGTGCTTCAGATAATGCGGAGCCGGATCAAAGTCCACAACCAGCTTTTTCTTGCGGCCTTCGCTCAGCGGAATGCGCGAAATTATCTTTCCTTCGTTCAGATAGTACGCGCACCGTTCCTCGATATAACGCGTCACTTCCGGCAGGGCCGGTCCGCCCCACGAAGTGGAAAATTTGATGCCCGAATAGTCCGGCGGATTGTGGCTGGCGGTCACGTTGACGCTTCCTGCGGCTTTGCGGTGCAAGATCTCAAAAGCAATGACGGGTGTGGGCGCGTCCGACTGACAGAGCGCCACCTGCACGCCGTTGGCGGTCAGCACTTCGGCCACGTTGCGTGCAAAAGTTTCCGAAAGAAAACGGGTGTCGTATCCGACGATAAGCTGTTTCTGGTGGAGTTTCTCGTGTTTCAGATAATCGGCAATGGCCTGCGACACAATGCGCACATTCGCAAACGTGAAATCCTGCGCGATCAATGCGCGCCATCCTGCGGTCCCAAATCGTATTGTAGTCATCTCATTCTCCTCAAAAATATATCCTGCTCAACGCAAAATACAAATTTATCGTAAGACTGTCAACCGCTTTTCAAAAGTTTCTTTTTCAGCGCGTCGTTCACCATCTGCGGGTTGGCGCGGCCCTTGGAAATTTTCATCACAGTACCGACGAGCGCGCCGATGGCGCGTTCTTTTCCCGCGCGGAACTCTTCAGCGGCTTTCGGGTTCTGCCGGATGGCTTCTTCGGCCCATGCGTCTATCTCGCCCGTGCCCGTCACCTGCACCAATCCATTTTCTTCCACAATTGTTTCCGGATTCTTAGCGGTCTGCCACATCTCCTCAAAAACTGTTTTGGCAATCTTGCCCGAGATGGTGTTGTTCAAAATAAGACGCGCCAGACCCGCGATTTGTTCCGGCTGGATTTTGGAATCGCGGATATTGTGCCCTGCAGCGTTCAGCCGACCGAGCAGTTCGGTCGTTATCCAGTTGCAGACCTGTTTGTACCCGTCGGTAGATTTCAAATCAGCGAGCGCGGACGCGGACTGCTCGTAGTACCCTGCAATGTCGCGGTCCTGTGTCAGCACTTCGGCGTCGTATTCGGATAGAGCATACTCTTTTTGAAAACGCGTCTGCCTTGCCTGCGGGAGTTCCGGTAATGTGCGCCGGATTTCTTCGACCTGCTCCCGG
>CAYHWZ010000111.1:0-7260 GCA_964359975.1 uncultured Elusimicrobia bacterium
AGGAGTCCGGAACTGCCTTTGCGCTGGACCATGACGCCGTGCACTTTGGGTTTTATTTCGTCCGGACCGGCTATCTTTGTGAAAGGTGAAAGAACTGAGATTTCAAATTTCACCAGAGGTAACTCTGCAGGGGAAAGCGGGGGAAAACGGGGGTCATCGAACGCGGCCAGACATGCAATGCGTGACACGGTGGTCAGCAGCGGCTGGACTGCACGGACAGTGCCCATACACCCGCGCAAATTACCATTCAATTTTAACGTGACAAAGAGCGCGGCAGGGTCGTTGTGCTGGACAGTTAATTCCCGGGTCAGCGAATCGGTCCAGCCGGATTTGTTCTTCAATCCTGGCTCGCGGAGCAGTGCATCAACTGAGTGACGGGCAAGAGCCAAAAGGGAGGACCGGTCCAGGGGGGTTATTTTCATAGTGTTTTCTATATTGTAAGTTGCAGGAAAAACTTTGTCAATGCGCGCAAAATCTGGTAGAATTAAACGTTATGGTAAACGCGCTGATTGTCGGCGATAAAAAGTTCGCCTCATCGCTCCTGCCGGTTGTAAAGGGCGGAGGGCTGGATGCAGTGCATTGTCTGAACATAAAAGAAGCTTCCAACATACAGCGCCGCGAGAAGGTGGACTGCGCGTTCATCCAGGAACGGTACGAGGACGGACTGGGCGAGGACTTGATGACGGAACTCAAGAAAAACGCGTCAGGGACTGCGGTGGTAGTCACTCTTTTAAGACGGGACGCGGACCAGGCGCTCCGCTGGATGGAACTGGGCGCGTACGAATGTCTGTCCGAACCAATCAATGCCGACGACGCGCGCATTGTGATACGGGGAGTGGTAAAAACCCTTTCCGGCGCGGTCATCCGCAGAAGTCCGCTGAAAGAAAAGCTTGCCGCTGTGCAGATGTTCTCATTCAAAACATTGGCTGTGGTGCTGGGTATTGTGTGCATCGGGCTGTTGGCAGTGTGGGGAGGAATGCGATTCAAAAACAGAAGCCCGTCGGCAGCGCGGACAGAATCCAAAGAACTGCCGCTCAGTTTCCGTTTGCCGTACCCGAACCCCACTGGACTCACCTGGGACGGTAAAGACCTGTGGATATCGGACTGGTCCACGCAGACGATTTACAAACACAAAATAGACAGTTCACTCACACTTGACAAATTTTTTCCCATGTCGGACATCCCGTCGGTAAGTCTGACGTGGGGCGACAACGCGCTCTGGACCGTCGGGCAGGATTCCAACATCCGCAAACACTTGCTCGATGGACGTCTGACAGTGGCGCTGGTCATCCGCGTAGCGGACATCGCACCGTCGGCGTTAGCGTGGGACGGCAAAGCGCTGTGGTCGTGCGATTCTCAGGCGCGCAAGATTTACCGGCACATTATGGACGACAATCTGACGGTGTCAGCAACTTACGATTTCCCGGGAAAGAATCCGGTGGGCATGGTCTGGGTGGGGAAAGATCTTTGGGTGGCGGATGAGGGTACGGGCACGCTTTACCGTCTGAAACTGGAGAACGAAGTTTTCACTCTGGCGGAGAATGTGCGGCCCGGCGTGCATCTGCCCGGCACCAACCGTTTGTCGGGTCTGACAACGGACGGCAAGAATCTCTGGACGATTTCGGAAGGGAACGGACTGATTTTCCGGCACAGTTTTACGACGCTGAGAGGCGGATAAAGGGGGCTAACGCTTGCAGGACGGACGCAAACATACCAGACTTAAAGTTCTCATCCCGTGCTGTATGCGCATTGCGCAGGTCAGCCCGTCGGATGCATGGGGTCATATCCACGATATTTCCGTCGGCGGGGTAGAACTGCACACTTATTTCAAACTGGTCAAAGGTCAGACATTGTTTCTGTCTTTTTCCATTGAAGAAATTTTTTCGTTCGTTAACACCAAGTGCACGGTAATGAGGGTGCGGCAAGAAGACGGATACACTTTTGCCGGAGTTGCGTTCGACGAAGTTGTGGACAAGAACCACCTGAAGGAGGCGATGCAGTCGCTTCTGGACCGGGCTTGACGGCTCGAGATGAGTAAAAGGTTGGGACGTTTTGGGATGAAGATTTTAGGGGCTGTGGCCCTGGCAGTGCTCACCGCAGGAAAACTTTCCGCAGATATTTCGCCGCGCCCGGAATCAGCAAGACCTTATGGTATGGGCAACGCGTTCAGCGCGATTTCCGACGATTATAACGCGCTTTTCTTTAATCCCGGAGGTTTGAGCGGTCTTAAACATCTGGAAGTTTCCGCAACTGTCGGCAGACTGCTCACCGAGAGCAGAGGGGCACAGAGCGAATTTCAGATTGCGGGCGTGATGCCGATCCAGGAATACAACAAAAAATGGCGTCCTGTGGGTGTGGGCGCGTTTCTGCACCGAACGTCGCAGTCGGGCGAAGACACTGTGGCAAACATTTCATTTTCCGGCGGCGCGGCATTGAAAGACATCCTTCCGAAACAGTTGGGTATTGTGAAAATACCGGACGGTCTGCATGTGGGACTTTCGCCGCGCATCCGGCAGATAGCGCGCAATGTCGGGGGCGGAGATAATGTCGGCGCTGGCGCGGATTTGGGATTTCTCTATTTTCTGCCGGAACTGCCGGGGGCTATTAAGGGTTCCTGGACCGCGGCATTAGTGATACAGGAAATGAATATGCCGTCGGTTTCCGTGCCCGTCGTATACCGGCTGGGAATGGCGTGGCGGGGACTGGACTCGGCGCTGGCGCTGGATATGGTCACACGCAATGGTGTAACCAAAATATTTCCCGGAGCGGAGGTCACATTTTTCCGCAAAATCCTGGCGGTGAGGATGGGAACCGGCGATGTGCCCGATCAGCCGCGCCAGATTACGTTCGGAATCGGAGCGATTTTGCCGCCGATACAGCTTGACTTTGCGTACGGAGTACCGACGGGAGCGGTATCGCGCACCGGAGACAGATTCATTTTTTCGTTCACGTACCGGTTCAACTCGCCTCTGCTCTCGCAGTATCTCTATCAGGAACGTCTGGACAAGGTGAGCGAACTGGAAAATAAAGTGGCTAATCTTGAAGCCAAACGCACAACTATCCAGGCCGCCATCCGCGAACATAAAGAACTTTTTGACACGATGGAAGCGGACCGGAAACAATCGAAAGATAAAGCCGACGAAGCTATCAAGGTGCGTAAAGCCACCGAGGACCTTCTGGAAGAACGCAGGAAACAGATACGCAAACTTGAAGATGAGATTGTGGAACTGGAAACACGGAAGGTGCGGGTGAAAGAGCGCGCAAAAGCCCGCGAAACTCAGCCGGAAAAAATCGAGGTGCGGCCGCCGGGTTCAGCCGGAGGCGCGCGCAAACATAAAGTCACCGCCGGCGATTCGTTGAGGGAACTGGCGGAAAAATATTACGGTGATTCGAACAAGTGGCAGATCATTTACGACGCCAACCAGGACAAGATCATCCGCGGAGTGCCCAAAGAAGGCGCTGAACTCACCATCCCATGAAAACCGGAGCGCAATCCGTAATCGACCTGCTCCAGTCTTTGAGAGAACGGTTTCAGGAACCCGAAACCCGCCGGATTTTCGACGAGATTGAATCTCTTTATCTGGAACAGGTTGAAAAGGCGCGCAAACAGGGCAAGTCCGACATGGAAGAAATCAGCATTCTGCGAAACCTTGTCGGCGCGTCGAGCGATGAAGTGAAGTTCCGTTTTGCAGCGCAGGAAAAAGAAGCGGTACGGCTGAAAAGTGATTGGGAGGAAATGCGGGCGAAACTCAAATCCACTCTGGACAAAGACCACCGGCTGGCCACGGAAAATGACCGGCTCACGTCGGAAAATGAACAGCTTGCGCGGAAAGCCGCAAGCGTCAAGAGCGAGTGGGACTGGAACGTGCAGGCGCTTCAAAAAGAAAATCTGCTGCTCAAAAAAGAAGTGGAACGTCTTGAACGCGAGATCGAAGGGCTCACTTCCAATCTTTCCAGTACGGTAAACACAATCCAGGAAGAAACCATTCACGAAAAATCCGAGCTGGAACAGAATCTGGTGGAACAGGCCCAGGACCTGCTCACCGAGCAGAAATGGCAGATTCTCGGCGAAGAACGCATGTTGATGCAGGGGCTTTACACTTATATCCAGAACCACATGGGCGGAGCGCTGGGCGCGGCCAGGATGATTCTCGACCGCGTGGCGCCGCTGGTGGAAAAAAGCGCGGAATCTGAACCGACGACACGGCTGGGCAAATTGGTAAAACGGCCCGGACGCATGATGCAGTCCGCGCGCAAGTACCGCAAAGTGCGGGACGAACTGATTTTGATAAATGACCTGATGGACCAGAACGCGCGCAATCTGGAAAAAATGCAGAGAGGTCTGAGGGACTTTGCCGCGTTCACCAAGGTGCAGGAACCGCAGTTCACCGATATCCAGCTGGCCGAAGTTGTGGAAGAAGCTGTGCAGGCGATTTCGCCTCTGATCAGCCAGCGTAAAGCCGTGGTCCAGCGCAACTGGAGCGAGGTTCCGACGGTGCTGGCTGACCGCGAGATGATAAAAATGGCGCTGATTGAGGTCATCACCAACGCGATTGACTCGCAGAAATTGATGGCCAGAGTGGAGATTTCGCTGCATTCCGACGTGAACAACGGCACAGTGGTCGTGTCCATCCGGGACAACGGTACGGGCGTGCCGCAGCATCTGGCGGAAAAAGTGTTCCAGCCGTTTTTTACGACGAAAGAGAATCATTCCGGTCTGGGGTTGACGCGCACGCTCCGGTGGATGTCCTTTAACGCGGGATACGTATATTTCCAGCCCGGAGCTGCAGGCGCGGAACTGATACTTGCATTTCCGGCGGGACAGAAAGTTCCCGAATCACCCCATGCCTGACGCGTCCATACTCACCATTATTCCGCAGACTGAACTGCGGGTGAAAATACACCGCGCTCTCGAAGAGTCTAAAGTGGAAATGCGCGAATCCATGACCGGCCAGCAGGGTCTGCAGATGCTTCAGAGGGAAAAAGCGCAGGTGGTGCTCATTCAGGAAGTGCCGGGTTCGCTCGAGCCGAAAGAAATCATCCGCGAAATAAAGAGAATCAGTCCAGAACAGCCGATTCTGGTACTGCTCCACCAGCATTCCCAGCAGAAAGCAATGGAACTGATGAACGCAGGCGCGTATGATTGCATGGAACCCGCCTTCGGCCTTGTTGAACTGCTCGCAGTGATTCGCAAAGGTATGGTCCGCACGCAATCTGAACCGGTCGAACTGATTCTGCCGTCGAGCGGGTTTTGGAAATCAAAGTGGTTTTGGATTTCGCTGGTGCTGATGCTCGCAATAGCCGCAGGCGGATGGATGTACCAGAAGTCAAAAAAAGCCGGTCTCAAAGCGCAGGAACAGATTCAGGAAACTCTTGCGGAAAAAAGCTATACGCTGCCCTATCCGCATCCGTCGGGCATTGCGTTTGACGGAGAAAATTTCTGGGTCTGCGACTGGTTCGCGCAGTCGCTTTACAGACACAAACCCGATGAAAATTTTGAGCTCGCATCGGTGTACCATTTCGCCGACATTAATCCGGTTGCTATTGCGTGGTCAGGATCGGTGCTGTGGGTGGTGTCAGCCAACGGTCTCATCCAGAAACATGCGCTGGACGAAAAACTTACTGTGCTTAAATCCGTGAAATCACCCGGACCCAGCCCGAGCGGCATAGCATTCGACGGAAATTATGTGTGGACTGCGGATTCCAACGTCAAAAAAATATACAAGCATCTGCCCGACGACAAAATGACGGTGCTGGGCGAGTACCCGTATCCGGGCGAGACGCCGGGCGGACTTTTCTGGGACGGCAATTTCCTCTGGAGCGCGGATCCGGTGCGCAAGGCGCTGCTCCGGCACCGTGTGGACGGGAACCGCCTGCTGATTGACGAACTGAAACAGTTCAGCCAGTATCGCGACCCGGAATTCCGGTTGGTGAGCGCAACTTTCGACGGTAAAAGGTTCTGGTCTATCAGCGAAAATCCGCCGCGCGCTATCCGGCACCCCCTGACGCCATGAGCGAAGAACAGCGCCGTCATCACCGCATCATGACCGTGATCCCGGTCGGGATTCACTTTGTCCAGAGATCGCCCGCAGAAGGGTGGGGACGGATACGGAACATTTCCGTCAGCGGCGTAGAAGTGGAAACGCATTTCCCTCTTAAAGACAGTGAAAAGGTCTATCTCTCGTTTGCCGTCGAAGGATGGGTGTTCATGTTTGAGAATGTGGCGTCCCGCGTGATACGCGCGCGAAATTTTGCCGGCATCTACAGCGCAGGCGTGGCGTTTGAAGATGAACTGGACCGCGAACATTTGAGAGAAGCGCTGGTTTACCTGGTGAACCGCACATGAAGACGCGTGTGGCGCTGTTTTACCCGTTCGATTTGGGATTGGAACTGGATTTCACCGGAGCAGCGGCGCGCGCTGTGGTGCAGGAAGTGTCGTCTCATTCACTGCCGCCGCTCACGCTCGGCGGGCGCATGTTCATGAATGCGACCGCGGAATCGCACCTTTACCGGTTCGGCGTGGGTTTGGTGCAGGTCAACTTTGAGCTGGACTGCGACCTCAACGACTGCGCGGACATTTCCTGCAACGCGGAAAAAATCTCCGTGGGCAAGACCGCTATTGCCGACTGGTGCAAGATGCGCGTGGTGGAACTCATCGAGCGGGCGCAGGAATTTGCCGCGCACCGGTACGATCTCCGTCTGGAAGATTCGGAAATTTTTCCCATGTTCATGTTCCCGCTGAACGAAGTGGAAGACGCGGACGGGTTTATCCGCGAAAATTACAAGGCGCTCTACGGGATTGTGGCCGGAGAAGCCAATTTCGACATGCTCTCTGATTTTGTTTTTCAGAGAGAACCGCTCGGCAATTTTGGCTATTACCAGAACGAAGTGATTATCGTCAAGAGGTTCGGTTCCGTCGTGGCATGCTCGGAATCGGAAAAAGTGCAGGATCTGATAGCCCTCGCGTACGCCCAGTACTGGAGCTTGAAATCCTACCACTTTGTGCTCGACAGCGAGATTGACACAGCGCAGAAACTGCTGGAAGAACTGCCTCCCTACTACAAGTTCTGGAAGATTCCTGCACAGTACCAGCGCTTTTCCAGGGACGCCATAGATTTCGGCAAAGACAAACTTTCCATCGTGGATTCACTTTACAACGTGTCTACGAATGTGCCGGGGATAGATTCGGACTGGCACCTGACCACTCTTTACCGCAATGTGGCTAAAGTCTACAACATTGACGAACTCTACAGCACGGTG
>CAYHWZ010000112.1:0-2637 GCA_964359975.1 uncultured Elusimicrobia bacterium
CGCGCTGACTGCGTGGCTGTTGTGCGCACCGTCCAGAAGAAGCGGTATCGGATGTCCGCCGCAGAAAATTTCCCTCCACTCGAACCGGCACGGCCATTTCACTGTACGCAGACCGTCCAGCATGGACTGCTCGTCAATGGGGCATCCGCGTTCCACGAGCGCGCGCACTGCGCAGACGGCAAGAGAAATGTTTTCTTTCTGAAAATCGCCTTTCAGTCCGCAGTCGGGGAATATGGCTTTGCGCGGCCACTCCGCAAGCCGCAATTTTGCGCCGGCTTTTCTGCATGCTTTGCGGATTACGTTGAGGGAAGATTGATGTGCGCCAATCACGCAGATACTGTTTTTTTTGATAATGCCGGCTTTTTCTCCGGTAATTTTGTCGATTGTGCGGCCCAGATGCGCGGTATGGTCCAGTCCGATGGACGTAATTACGCAGACTTCCGGTGACGGCAATACGTTTGTCGCGTCCAGACGTCCGCCCATGCCGGTTTCCACGACGGCCAGTTCGACTCCCCGTTCGGCAAAATATCCGAAGGCCGCGGCTGTGATCACTTCAAAATAGGTGATGTCGGGTTCCATCTCTCCGGCCGCGCGCCGTATGCGGGTGACCCATCGGGACAGGTCATTTTTTGAAATGCGGCGTCCGTTGACGGTGATACGTTCGGTCAGGTCCACCAGATGCGGCGATGTGTAAAAGCCGGTGCGGATGCCGGACTGCCGGGCGATATTCTCTATCATGGCGCAGACAGACCCTTTACCGTTGGTGCCGGCAGCGTGCACAGAACGGAAACATTTTTCCGGATGCCCGATGAGACGCATGATGCGGCGCATGCGTTCGAGTCCGGGTTTCATGCCCCGCCGGGCAATCAGGTCAAGGTAATTTTCGGTCTGAATCCAGTTCATTTTTGTTCGGCAAAAAATGTGAGCAGTTTTACCAGATGAGCTTTCAGGTTTTTGCGCTCGACGATACAGTCTACCATGCCGTGCTTGAGCAGGAACTCGGACTGCTGAAATCCTTCGGGCAGTTTCTGGTGGATAGTCTGCTCGATGACGCGCGGACCTGCGAATGCGATGAGAGCTTTGGGTTCGGCGATGTGTATGTCTCCGAGCATGGAATAGGACGCTGTCACGCCGCCTGTGGTCGGGTCGCAGAGCACGGATATCATCAGTATTCCTGCTACGTGCAGAGCTGCCAGCGCGGCCGAACATTTCGCCATCTGCATGAGAGACAGTATCCCTTCCTGCATGCGCGCTCCGCCGGACGCGGACACGATGATAAGCGGTGTGCGCGTTTCCAATGCCTTTTCAATCGCGCGTGTCACTTTTTCTCCGACGACAGAACCCATGCTCCCTCCCATAAAATCAAAATCCATCACTGCTAGCACTACCGGATGTCCCCCCATTTTGCCGGTTCCGCAGATAATGGCGTCGGTGCGTCCGGTTTTTCTCTGCTCGGAAATGAGTTTGGACAGGTACTGGGTCTTTTTTTTGTGCGGTTCTTTCTCGCCGTCAACTGCGGTCGGGACCGGATGCGCGCCGGCATGTCCGTCGAAACCGAGCGGGTCCTGAGGCATGAGTGCCGTGTCCATTTCCTCAAACACCAGCGCGTCACCTGTTCCGCGGTCAACGAACATTTCCACCCGTTCGCGTGCGGACATGCGCAGGTAATGGCTGCACTTCGGACAAATTTTAAAATTATCCTCAAGTTCCTTCTTATAGATTATCTGGTCGCACGAGGGACATTTTACCCAAAGGTTTTGTGAATTTTCGGTTTCTGCGGATGTTTTTGTCATGATTACGCTCCTCGATTCAGCGCTTTTACAAAGGGACGGATGAAATTTTCAGCCCGTGCCAGGAGTTTGCGCTGTCCTGCGGGTTGGTCCACCACTTTCATCATGGCAGACCCGATGACAAATCCGTCCGTATTCTTTTTCAGACGAAGAACTTGCCCCGGTTCGGAAATGCCGAATCCCAACACTACCGGAAGTTTTGACGCTTTCTTAATACGGGACAAGAAACGCGTCACTTCCTGTTCCGGCAGGGACTTGCGCGCGCCCGTGACTCCTGCGACGGAAACAGCATATATGAACCCGCGGGATTTTCTGCCGACAAGCGCAATCCGTTCTGCGGAAGACGTTGGCGCGAGCAGGTAAACAAGGTCAAGACCGTGTTTGCGGAAAGCCAGTTCAGCCGCGGTGTCCTGTCCCGGTATCAGGTCCGGCACTATGACGCCGTCGAGCCCTGCGCGGGACAGTTCCTGTGCTGACCGGTCCCATCCGCGGACGTAAAATACATTTGCGTATGACATGAATATCAGCGGGACCTGCGACACTTTGCGGATTGATTTACACAAGGTCAACGTCTTCTGCCAGGTCACCCCGTTATGCAGCGCTTTTTCCGATGATTTCTGAATCGTTGCTCCGTCGGCAAACGGGTCTGAGAACGGGAACCCTATCTCAAAAAAATCCACTCCTGCCTTTTCCAGTCCTGTCACCAAGTCCTGCGTAGCTCCCAGAGACGGACACCCCGCAGTTAAAAATACAGACAGCGCTTTGCCCCGCCGCTTTTTAATTTCTGCAAACTTTTTCTGTATACGGTTCATATCGACAACAGTCTCTGCACTTCCGCCACATCTTT
>CAYHWZ010000112.1:2647-7229 GCA_964359975.1 uncultured Elusimicrobia bacterium
AACGCTTTGAGCGCTTCGTCGTCTGTCACCGATACATCAGCCGCGCGTTTACTGTCTTTGTAAAATGAATGTTCCGGCCCCACGCCCGGATAGTCGAGACCGGCGGACACAGAGTGCGTGTTCTGAATTTGTCCGTCCTGGTTCTGCAGGACATACGATAGCGCGCCGTGCAGAATACCGGGTTTTCCTTTACACAGCGATGCGGCATGCATGTGCGTGGACAATCCTTTACCGCCTGCTTCCACACCGACAAATTTGACACTGCGGTCACAGTAAAACGGATGGAACAGTCCCATTGAATTCGACCCGCCGCCTACGCAAGCTACCAGAGTATCAGGAAGTTTTCCCTCTGCAGCAAGAATCTGCCGCCGAGCTTCACGTCCGATGACTGACTGAAAATCGCGCACTATCATCGGGTACGGGTGCATCCCGACCACCGAACCCAGCACGTAAAATGTGTCCTTCACATTGGTGACCCAGTCGCGGATGGCTTCGTTGATAGCGTCTTTGAGTGTGCGCGTGCCGGACTTTACCGGTACCACTTCCGCGCCCAGCAGTTTCATACGGAAAACGTTCAGTTCCTGACGGCGAGTGTCCTCTTCACCCATATAAACCACGCAGTCCAGTCCAAACAGCGCTGCGGCCGTGGCTGTGGCAACTCCATGCTGACCTGCTCCGGTCTCGGCGATGACGCGCTTCTTGCCGGTCCGCGCCGCGAGCAGACACTGTCCGAGCGTATTGTTGATTTTATGAGAACCTGTATGCGTGAGGTCTTCTCTCTTTAAGTAAATCTTTGCGCCGCCGAGCTTGCGGGTCAAACTGCGCGCAAAATAAAGCGGTGTGGGCCGTCCGGCATATTCCCGCAGGTAATAGACAAGTTCCGCGCGGAACGATTTTGATTTTGCAATCTTCTGATAATTCTGCAAAAGTTCGTCCAGCGCAAAGACCACGGTTTCCGGCACGTACCGCCCGCCGAAAATGCCGAACCGCCCTTTACTATCGGGAACTTTCATCAATTTCAGGTTACGCACTGCGCGCTCTCATAATGAAATTCTTCATTTTTTCCATATCCTTTCGGCGGGGATGACCATCTTTTTCCACACCGCTGGCAGCATCTACGCCTGCCGGCTGGACTGTTTCCACTGCTTCTGCCACATTGTCCGGGTTCAGACCGCCGGCCAGCAATATTGGTATCGCATAGTTCTTAGCTTTTGCTGCTAGGTTCCAGTCAAATGTCCGTCCTGTGCCTCCGGCCGCGTCTTCGCTGTACGCGTCCAGCAAAATAGTTTCTATAAGCCCCTGAAATGCCGGTATATTTTCCAGCGACTGTTCATCCTTTACCCTGAACGCTCTCCACACTTTCACAGCGCACGCGGCTTTAAGTTCTGTTATGAATTCCGGGCTCTCATCTCCATGCAGCTGGACTGCAAACAGTTTCGCCCCAGCGGAAGTCTTGCAGATATCAATCACGCCGGAACCCGCAAAAACTCCGACTGCTTTAACGAACGGCGGCAGACTTTCCACAATCTCTTTTGCCTTGGCCAGACTCACTTTGCGCGGACTTTCGGAGCAGAAGTTCAGCCCGATATAGTCAGCGCCCAGGTTTGCCGCCCACCGTGCATCGTCCACATTGGTGATACCGCATATCTTAATCTGCAGTTTTGCGTTCATCTTATTTCCCCGCGTTCACAAGTTGCTTAAGTTTCGCGCCCGGGTTCTTACTGCGCAAAATTGATTCGCCTATCAGCGCTGCTGAAACTCCCGCACCTTTGAGTCTGCGCACGGTTTCAGCCGAATCAATACCGCTTTCCGAAATAACCGCTGCTTTTCCCGCGACTTTGCCAAGCAGATGGAACGTAGTTTCGACGTCGGTGGTGAGCGTTTTCAAGTCGCGGTTATTGATCCCCACCAGCGACGGACCTGCTTTTAGCGTTTTGGCTATTTCACTGGCGGAATGAGTCTCCACCAGCGCATCCAAACCGATTTTTTCCGCGAGATGAAGAAGCACTTTCAGCTCCGGCAAGGTTAGTATCCCCGCAATCAAGAGCACACAAGATGCGCCCGCAGCTTTGCTTTCGAATATCTGGTACGGGTCAACCACAAAATCCTTCCGCAAGACCGGTAGTCCCGACGATGATGCGGCCTCGCGCACATGACTCAAATCACCGCCGAAATATTTTTGCTCGGTCAAAACCGAAATCGCTGACGCTCCGCTTCGTTTATACAGGCGGGCCAGTTTGCCTGGATGATAATCTTTAATCAGAGTTCCTGCGCTGGGACTTTTACATTTCATTTCCGCAATTATGGACAGTTTCCCTCGCTGAACAACTGCCTTGGCAAAAGACGGCGGATTGGGAACCCTTTCCGCGGCGGACTGAACGGATTTCAGCGGTTTAATTTTCTTTGTGCGCGAGAGTTCCACCTTTTTGTCCCGCACGATTTTGGCCAATATGTTCACTGACCACTCCGCTCAATGAGCAAATCAAGTTTTTTCAGCGCGGATCTATTACGTATCGCTTCACGTGCGCGTGTAACCAATTCAGGCAGCTGCTTCTTTATGGAATCTTTTAACGATGAACGTGATGCCTTCTCGGCGCAGTATAGCGCGAGCGCGGCATTGGCTGAAACCACATCTTCAAGCGGATGACCGTTGCCAGACAGCAATGCGCGCATTGTCTGGGCGTTGGTCTTTGCGTCGCCGCCTTTCAAAATGTCCGGGTCCGACCGTTTCAGGGCAAAATCTTTGGGAATAAGTTCATACCGCCGCACACGTCCTGATGAGACCTCCGCAATTTCGCATTTGCCGCAGAGAACGACTTCGTCATACATTTTTTCGTGCAGGACAATGGCTGAGTATGAGCGGTCTTTGTTCAGTTCCAGCAACACCTGCGCCATCAGCGGCACCAGACTCTTACGCGGCACTCCGATGACCTGGGCATTGGCCCGCGCAGGATTTACCGTCGGGCCGAGCAGATTGAAGACAGTGCGCACACCCAGTTCCCTGCGCACGGGCGCAGCGTGTTTCATCGCAGGATGATACAGAGGAGCAAAAAGAAAAGTGATCCCGGTTTCCGACAGACACTTCTGCGCAGTTTCTTTGGACATATCCACTTTCACTCCGCAGGATTCCAGCACGTCCGCGCTGCCGCATTTGCTAGATACGGAACGGTTGCCATGCTTGGCCACCGGCACACCGCATCCTGCCGCAACCAGAGCCGCGGCAGTGGACAAATTGAATGTTCCCATAGCATCGCCGCCGGTGCCGCAGGTATCGGCAACCACAGGGTGTTCCGACGACAGCACAGTCATAGCGTTCCTCATAGCGCGCGCAAATCCGGCGATTTCCTGCGCAGTTTCGCCTTTAGCGCGCAGAGCCACCAAGAGCCCCGCAATCTGCACGGGCAACACTTTCCCCTCGAAGATTTCGCTCATCACGCCAAACGATTCATCTCCGGTAAGACTTTTTCCGGACAGGAGTTTTTCAATCAGCGCGCTAACCACGCGGTTTCCTCGTCTTCAGGAAATTTTTCAGAATTGATTTTCCTTCCAGCGTTAAAATGGATTCGGGATGATACTGCACGCCTTCCACCCAGGGATACTTTTTGTGACGAAGCCCCATGATTTCGCCTTCTTTAGTCCAAGCGGTCACCTGAAGCACGTCGGGCAGCGACTTTTTCTCGACCAGAAGGGAATGGTACCGCGTGGCTGTGAACGGATTTTTCACGCCCTTGTAAATATTCCGGCCGTCATGTTTGATGAGCGATGTTTTACCGTGCATAAGCCGTCCTGCGCGCACGACTTTCCCCCCATAAGCCGCACCCAGACATTGATGTCCTAGACATACGCCCAAAATCGGTGTGGTCCGGTCAAAGTGCCCGTATATTTCCTGCGAAATCCCTGCTTCGCGCGGAGTGCACGGTCCCGGCGAAATCAGGATACGGTCGGGTTTCAGTTCACGCACATCGTCGATGGAAAGTTCGTTATTACGCTTGACCACTATTTTTTCCGAACGCGCCAACTCGCCCAGATACTGCACCAGGTTGTACGTGAACGAATCAAAATTGTCTATTACCAGAATCATGTTCAGTGCACCAATCCGGCGTGGGCCAGTTCGACGGCTTTGAACAGAGCTGCGGCTTTGGACCGTGTTTCCAGTTCTTCTTTTTCCGGCACAGAATCCGCCACGATACCGGCACCGGCCTGCATATAAAGTTTTCGTCCTTTGCGCAATATTGTGCGGATGGTTATGGCCATGTCCATGTCACCGGAATAGGAAAAATATCCGACGGAACCGGCATATATCCCGCGCCGGCTCTTTTCCAGTTCTTCAATGATTTCCATTGACCGTATCTTGGCCGCGCCTGTCACTGTCCCAGCCGGAAAACAGGCCTTGAACAGGGAGAACGCGTCCTCCCCTTTTCTGAGCTGTCCCTCGACATTTGAGACCAGATGCATGACATGCGAGTAACGCTCCACCTTCATGAATTGAGGCACTTTTACGGAACCTGGCACGCAGCATCGCCCCAGGTCATTGCGCCCCAGGTCCACGAGCATAAGATGTTCCGCGCGCTCTTTGGGATCA
>CAYHWZ010000113.1:0-7177 GCA_964359975.1 uncultured Elusimicrobia bacterium
CTACGGAACCGCGCTGGCGGAACACGTTCATCCTGATGCGTCCGACTTCTTTGAACGAGAAGGAGAGGTCGAGTTCGCCGCTGGCTTCGAATTTCTGTTTCTGCGCTTCGGTGAGGATCGAATAGATGACGCGCTGGCATGTATCCGGAGTCAGTTTCTCGAACGGGGTCGGGACCATTTCACCATCGATACGGAGCATGGGCGAGACGCCGGTCGTGAGGTGCAGGTCCGACGCTTTTTTTTCCGACATCATGATGAGCAGGTCTTGTATGCTGAGAGTATTCATATCTGTGCGCTCCGGTGCTTGAACTTTGTTTTCAGCGCTGTGAGAACGGGTTTGGGGACAAAACTTTTGACGTCTCCCCCCAGCCGGTAAACTTCTTTGACCAGTGTAGAGGAGAGGTAAGTATATTTTTCGTCGGGCATGAGGTAAACGGTTTCCACGGCGTGCGCACCGCGTCTTTCTCTCGATAGTTTTCGGTTCATCAGCGCCATTTGGAATTCATATTCAAAATCGGATACTGCGCGCAAGCCGCGTATGAGGGCAATGGCTTTTTTGCGTGCTGCGTAGTCTACGAGAAGACCATTGAAACTTTCAGCGGAGACTTTTTTCAGTTTGCGTGTGGACTCTGACAGCAGGGCGAGCCGTTCTTCCAGACTGAACAGGGACTTTTTTGAATCCACTTGCGCCACTGCGATGATGATTCTGTCGAAGATGTTGGAGGCCCGGTTCAGTATATCCAGGTGCCCGTTGGTCAATGGATCGAAGCTGCCCGGATAGATAGCGATTTTTTCACCCACTATGTAAAGATAACATACTTTGCGCTTTTGCGTCAAGGGGCGGTCTTGCTTTTGAGGCGGGAGTGTGATATTCTTTTCGTACGGTTCTTCCTTAATTATATTTATATGAGCGATATATCGGCGGACAAGGGGTCCAATTCTCAACCGGCTGCTGACCGGCTGACAGGGCTGTGCTTTCTGGGTTTGGGCGGGCTGGTTTTTGCGGTCTGGCTGATTTGTTTTGTTTTGCGGGCAAGGATGGGCGCGCCTCTGGTTTCTATCGGGGTTGTCAACTGGCTGGAATGGACCACTTTCCAGGAATCGCTGAGAAATATGCAGATGATTTTGGACGGGTACAAGAACGGGTATTTCCGCACTGTCTGGGGATTTGTTTCATTCGGGTTGATGGGATGTTCGTTTGTGTGGGCCGGGTCTGTGTTGATGGGTATGGTGGACCGGGTGCGGGCTGACGGTGAGAGTTGGCTGGACCAGATGGGGTTTTGTGAGAAGGCGGGGTTGAGTTATCTGTTGGGTTCGCTTTTGTTCAGTATGTTCTGGTTCGGGTTGGGGCTGGCTGGTTGGGTGAATATGGGCACGGGGTTTGCGGCAGCGGTGGTTGGGGCGGGGCTTTGTGCGGGACGGGCGGTCAGATTTTTTGTCAGAAATGATTTCAGGTGGGGCCGGTTGCGTGAGCGGTATTCGGCGGCTTATGCGGAGTTCAGTCATGTGGAAAAATCGCTGGCTGCGGGTCTTATTTTTCTAGCAGTAATATGGTCGGCGGTTGCATTTTCTCTGCAGGATTATCCGGACACACTGATCACGCATCTGGCGCTGCCGGCGCTTTATATTTCGCAGGGCGCGGTGAGGATTTACGCGTATCATATGCACTCGTATTTTCCGCAGAACACGGAGATGCTGGTGATGTGGTCTTTGCTGCTGAAATCGGAAATGGCTGCGGCGCTTTTGTTCTGGGGCTTCCTGCTGAGCGGGCTGTTGGTGGTTTGGGGCGCGGTCCGGCGGATGACGAATCGGCTGACGGCTTTTCTGACGGTATATATCATTGTTTCAATGCCGGTGTGGGACTGGCTTTCTGTGACGGTGAAGAACGATTTTTCCGTGACGGTTTTTCTTCTGGCGCACTATCTGGTTTTGGCTGAAGCGATCAACCGCCGTTTGGAAAATCACCGGTTCGCCTGGAAATGGTTCGCACTTGCGGGCATTTTGTGCGGCGGGGCGGCTGGCCACAAGTTGACGGCGCTTTATGCGGCGGTGAGTTCGTCGGCGCTGGTATTGATTTGTGAATGGCGGTTTAGAGTGCGGACAAGGGCTTACGGGGTTGGTTCTTTGGTCGGGTGGTTTTTCGGGTTGGGGGTGTTCATTCTGCCGTGGTTGGTGCGGACTTTTGCGGTTACGGGAAATCCTGTTTATCCTTATTTCAACAGTTTGTTCGGGGCGGAGTTTGTGAAGCCGTGGCATCCGTACGCGGAATTTTTAGTCGGGACCACGTCGCGTCAGGTGGAGAGTCATGGCTGGCGGTCGGTTTATGATTTTTTTAAGGCGCTGATCGGGTCGGATTTTTCGTACCGCGGCACGAGTATTTTGCCGTCGGAAATCGGCCCTGGTCTTGTCTGGATGTTCATGGCCGTGCCGGTTTTTTTCAGCCGGTATGTGAAGGAAGGGGTGAGGTGGTGTCTGGTCGGGGCATTGGTGAGTTGGCTGGCGCTTTTGGGGAGTTCGCTGGTGGTGCGGTATCATGTGAATTTTCTGGCGTTTGTGATTGCGGTATCGTTTGCGGCAGGGATGGAGGAAGCGCTCCGGCTGAGGTTTTTCAGGATGGTGCGGATGGGGGCGGTGTTGCTAGTGGGTCTGTGTTTTCACCAGACATTTCTGCAGTCATCTTTTTGGACAATGATATGGCATTCGGCAGGAGCGGTATTGTCAGGGTACTCCACGGGTAATTTCCCGTCGAGGGACAGAGTGATGGATGATCTGCGGTGGCTGCAGCATTTTGTCCGGCGTTATGTTCCGGCGGAGCAGGGTCTTTTATATGCGGGGTTTTATTATGGGAACGGTCTGTACGACCGAAAGATTTTGTTCAGTTATGATTTTGACCGGCAGGTTATTTTTGAGTTGGCGGACCGTGCGGCGGACAGCACTGAATTCAAGAAGTTGTTGAGGGCGGAGGGTATTGAGCATATTTTTCTGAGTCCCGTGGGGCTTGATAATTTTAAGAAAAATGAAACACCGGCATTGCGGTTGAGCGAGGAGAATTTTGTGAAAATCCGGAGACTTTGCGCAGAAGAGATGACTTTGCGGCTGATAAGTCCGGACAATATTCTGTGGTACAGTTTCAGAGAAGCGGCGGGCAATGGGTATGTAAAGCTGGATGAAAGGGACGTGCGCGAATTTCCAGTGAAATCACTGGAATATGCGGGAAGTTTGCGTTCGAACAGCAACCTGGCGGAAGCGGCGCGTGTGACGGACCTGATTTTGCGCAGTCAGGTGCCGCATGAAATACTTTCAGTGGCTTGGACTGTGAAGGGGCATGTGGCGGCTCAGCAGAACGATTTTGGCGCGGCGGAACAGTGTTTTTTTCATTCACTCGAAGAAGCTCCGCGCCGTGCGGAACCTTACATGGAACTGGCCGTGTTTTATATTCACATGAACCGTCCGGGGCAAGCTGCTGAAATACTGAGCAAAGCTGTGAGTAACGCGGGACGCGGCAAAGTGGAAGAATTGATAAAGAATCAGTTCGTCACTCTGAAACCTTTTTTGAAAGACTGGATAAATCAGTAATGTTCAGGCGATGTTGGCCCACTGCCATTTCTGGGCGAATTTCCGACGGATATGTTCGCGCAGAGGGGCGTTGTCGCTTTGCTGGAGGAGAGGGTCTTTTTCCACCCATTTGCGGGCTTCGTCGCGTGACTGGATGATGAGCGGCAAATCTTTGGAAAAATCTGCGATACGGAGCGGAGGCAGACCGTGCTGGCTGGTGCCGAAAATTTCGCCGGGTCCGCGCAATTTGAGGTCGGTTTCCGCAATGCTGAACCCGTCGGACGATTCGGTCAATACGCGCAGGCGTTCTTTGGCGCCGTCGGTTCTGGGATCTGCCACCAGCACGCAGTAGGAATCTTCCTTGCCGCGTCCCACTCTGCCGCGGAGCTGGTGCAGAGTAGCCAATCCGAAACGGTCCGCGTTCTGCACCACCATGACTGTGGCGTTGGGCACGTCGATGCCGACTTCAATGACGGTCGTGGCCGCGAGAATGGAGTATTCCCCCGCACAAAAATCTTTCATTGCTTTTTCTTTCTGGGCGCTGTTGAGTTGTCCGTGAAGCAGACCAACCGATATGTCCGGAAAAAAATCTTTTTTCAGACGTTCAAATTCACGGATGGCGGCTTTGAGTTCCACCTTGTCTGACTCGTCCACGAGCGGAAAGACAACATAGGCCTGACGCTTTTTGGAAACTTCCCTGCGGATAAGCGCGTATGCGTCCTGTTCGGTTGAAAGCGTAGTGCGGACACTTTTGCGGCCGGGCGGGAGCTCATCTATGGTGGAGACATCGAGATCGCCGTAGAGACCGAGTGATAGAGTGCGCGGGATAGGTGTGGCGGTCATGACAAGCACGTCGGGCGGCGTGACTTTGTCTGCGCTGGCGGTCGGTTGTGTGAGCGCAAGCCGGTGCCGCACGCCGAACCGGTGCTGCTCGTCAATAACTGCGAGCGAGAGATTTTTAAATTTCACATCTTCTTCAATCAGCGCGTGGGTGCCGACGACGATATCCACTTTTCCTTCCGCGCAGTCGGAAAGCAGTTCTTTGCGGGCCTTGCCTTTGACAGAACCGGTGAGCAGTCCCAGACGCACCGGCAGACCATTCAGCACATTTTTGAGCGTGATAAAATGCTGCTCGGCCAGAATTTCCGTCGGGGACATGAGCGCGGACTGGAACTGGTTTTCGCACGCGAGCAGCATTGCGGAAATGGCCACCACTGTTTTGCCGCTGCCTACATCGCCCTGCAGGAGCCGGTTCATCGGGAAATCCGAGGTGAGGTCGGTGAAAATTTCGTTGATGACTTTTTTTTGCGAGCGGGTGAACTCGAATCCGCATTTTGTTTTGAACGGGGTGAGCAGGTTTTTGCGGATTTGGTAGCGGTCGGCGCGGAGTACGCGACGTTTGTTGCGGGCCAGAGCAAGCACGACTTGAATGGCAAAGAGTTCCTGAAAGGCAAGCCGTTTGCGCGCGGTTTCCTTTTCTGTTTCGGTCGCAGGGAAATGAAGTTTGCGCAGGGACTCGTTCACGGGCATGAGTTTGGCTGAGCGGACCAGGTCGGCGGGGAGAGGGTCTACCAGAGCGCATTCGTCCAATGTGCGGTGCACGAGGCGTCGGATGAATTTGCCCTGCAGTCCCTTGGTCAGCGGGTAGACGGGCGCGATGCGTCCGAAATGGATGGACTCTTTTTGGTCTGGCGGGACGATTTCGTGGTCTTCGGCATCCATGATTTTGCCGGCGAAGTCCGCGGAAACTGTGCCGTAAACGGAGAGCTGTGCATTGGTCTGGAATTCTTTCTTGAATCCGGCGAGGACATCATATTTGTACGAACGTTTGCGGGTCCATCGGCAGACGATTTCGCCGGAACTGTCCTGCAGCATAACGGTGACAATGGCATATCCGCCGCGCGTTTCGTTGATGCTGACTGTTTTGATTTTGCCCTGCAGGGCCAGTTCCTGTCCTGGTTTTGCATCGCGGATAGGTGTGAGAAATCGTCTATCCTGCCAGTCGCGCGGGTAATAGAGAAGGACATCCTCAAGCGTTTGAATGCCCACTTTTTCCAGCAGCTGTGCCGTGCGCGGGCCGATGCCGCACCCTTTCAGCACACTTACGGACGCGGACGGGTCAAGAACAGGCATATTGTGTTTTGATTTTATTTTTTTTATTTTGTATCATTACTGAGCTATGGCATACAAATGCGACATCTGCGCCAAAGGACCTCGTGCCGGTAAGACGGTGAGTCATTCCCGCCGCCACACGAACCGCCGCTTTTTGCCCAACCTGCAGACGGTCCGGGTGAACCAGGATGGGACTGTGCGTCGCCTTTCGGTTTGTACTTCCTGCATTCATTCCGGACGCATCACCAAAGCAGCTTAAGTTTTCTTCCGCAAGTTTTCCCCCGCTGATTCGAAGTAATTGTTTTAAATTCAATGTCTGGGTCCTTTGTCGGTTTCCCGGAAAAATTTCCTAATTTTTGACCGCGCTCTTGGTGTGCGGACCCATTCCAGCCAGTCTTTGTGCGGATGCTGTCCTTTTCGCACGAGGATTTCGCAGCGGTCGCCGGATTTCAGTTTGTAGTCCAGGCGGACCATTTTATTGTTCACTTTGGCTCCGATGCACTGGTGGCCGAGCTCGGTGTGCACGGCAAAGGCAAAATCAATGGGCGTGGATCCGGCGGGCAATTTTTTCACTTCACCTTTCGGCGTAAAGACAAATACCTGATCGAAGTCGAGTTCCACTTTCAGTCCGTCGAGAAAATCGTGCGGGTTGTCGGTTTCCTGCTGCCATTCGAGAATCTGTTTCAGCCAGTCGAGTTTATTTTCTACAGAATCGCCGGCTGAATCTTGTCTGTGTGACCCGGAAGTCTGCTTATAGCGCCAGTGCGCTGCGATACCGTACTCGGCGATATGGTTCATCTGTTCGGTGCGGATTTGAATTTCGACCAGCTCACCGCGCGGGATTTTCACTGTGAGGTGCAGGGACTGGTAAAGATTGTTCTTGGGCAGGGCGATATAGTCTGTAAAGGTGCCGGGCTCGGGCTGGAAATGGGTCTGGAATATGCCGAGCAGTGCGTAGCAATGCTCCACGGTATCGGTTATGACGCGCACTCCGACGAGATCCTGGATATCTTCAAAGGGTTTATTTTGCCGGAGCATTTTACGGTATACAGAATACAAATTCTTGGGGCGGGCGCTGATACGGTAGGGGAAATCAAAGCGCGTGAGCAGTGCGCCGATTTCCGAACTGCATTTTTCCAGCGACTCAAGACGGCGGGCTTCGCGTTCATTCAGCTTTGTTTTCAGTGACTGGTAGATTTCGGGTTCAAGATACTTGACAGAAAGGTCTTCGAGCGCGGACTTCATTTGGTACATGCCGAGCCGCTGGGCCATGGGCGCGTAGAGGGAAAGCGTCTCCTCCGCGATTCTTTTTCTCCGTTCCGGCGTCAGGAATTCCAGCGTTTCCATATTATGTTTGCGGTCTGCGAGTTTGAGCAGGATGACGCGGATATCGTGGGCTGTGGCGATGATCATTTTGCGCCAGTTCTCCGCCTGCAGAGCGAGTTCGGCCTGTCTGGGTTTAGATTCGACGGGCGAGGATGAGGCGAGACCTTCAAGCGAATCTATTTTG
>CAYHWZ010000114.1:0-7071 GCA_964359975.1 uncultured Elusimicrobia bacterium
GAGAAGCTTTTGAAAAAAGTGCTTAAGATGAACGAGGGGTTGGAAAAGAAAACCATTAAAACATGGGCTCGCGATTCAATGATATCGCCGGATTTTGTGGGTCATACTCTGGCCATTCATAATGGGCGGAAGTTTCTGCCTGTTTATATCACGGAACAGATGGTGGGTCATAGAGTGGGAGAGTTTGCGCCGACCAGGTTCTTTAAGGGACACGGCGAAGCGCATACCAAAGAAGCCACGTCACTGACATAACATGGAAGCTATCTCTAGAGTCAGTTTTGTAAGATTTGCGCCGCGGAAGGTGAACCAGGTTTTGGGGCTGGTTCGCAAGAAAAGCGTGCCGAATGCGTTGGATTTGCTGAGATTTGTGCCCAAGAGCTGCGCCACGCTGGTCGGTAAGACCATTAAAAGCGCAGCTGCCAATGCCGGGGACCGCGATGCAAAGAATCCGAATCTGCTGGTTTCTTCCGCATGGGTTGGACAAGGTCCAGTACTGAAAAGAATGCGCGCACATGCCATGGGGCGGGGCGCAACGTACAAAAGAAAGACCTGCCATCTGACAGTGGTGGTTTCGGATAACGGAAAAATTTCAAAAGTGGAAGGTGCCAAGTAAGATGGGACAAAAAGTACATCCAATAGGAATTCGGTTAGGGTACACTGCGGATTGGACATCAAAGTGGTTTTCCAAGAGAGATTTTCCTGCGCTGCTTGAAGAAGATCAGGCAATCCGCAAATATCTTAAGCAGAAACTCCGTCTTGCGGCAGTTTCCAAAGTCGGGATTGAAAGAGCTGGCAAGTTCCTGACAGTCAATGTCTTTACAGCCCGGCCCGGTATTGTTATCGGGAAAAAGGGCGGTGATATTGAAAATATAATCAAGGATATTGAGGAAATAACCGGTCTGAAAGGGTCGGTCAAAGTTGGAGTGTTTGAAGTCCAGCGGCCTGAACTTGATGCACAGCTGGTAGCAGAAGGCATCGCGTTTCAGCTGGAAAAAAATATTGGGTACAGGCGTGCCATGAAAAAGGCAATGGAACGTACCATGCAGGGCGGCGCTCAGGGAATTAAAGTCATGGTCGGCGGACGGTTGGGCGGCAACGAAATCGCGCGCAGAGAGTGGATGAGAGAAGGGCGTATTCCTTTGCAGACTTTCCGTGCGGAAATTGATTACGGTTTCGCCGAAGCGCACACCAAGATGGGACAGATTGGCGTAAAAGCTTGGATTTTTAAGCGGGAACATTACCGCAAATCGGAACGTGAAATCAGGGAAGAGGCGGCCAAACTGATTGAGAAAGATCGGTTGGATGAACTGGCCAAGGCAGTTGAGGAAGGAAAAATTCCGATAGAGCCGGTGATTCCGATTGAAGAGGAAACGGTTGAAGAAGTAGTTGTTCCTGTGAAAGTTGAGGAAGATAAATAACAATGTTAATGCCCAGCAGGGTAAAATACCGCAAATCGCAGCGGGGACGTTTGAAAGGACGTTCCAAGGCCGGCAATACGGTGGCGTTCGGCGAATATGGTCTGCAGGCGTTGAGGTCGCACTGGATAACGGCCAGGCAGATTGAAGCGTGCCGTGTATCTCTGACGCGGTACATCAAGAAAGGCGGCAAACTTTGGATACGTATTTTTCCGGACAAGCCCATCAGTAAAAAACCTGCGGAAACTCGCATGGGTAAAGGTAAAGGCGCGCCTGAATTTTGGGTGGCAGTGGTAAAGCCGGGACGTGTGATGTTTGAGTTGGAAGGAGTCACAAAAGAAGTGGCGCAGGAAGCCATGACTCTGGCAACGCACAAACTTCCGATTCCCACGCGGTTCATCCGCCGGGAGACATTTTAAGATGAAACTGAAATCACAGGATAAGGCAACGATACGGGAACTGCCGCTGAACGAACTGCAGGTGCAGTTGAGCGAGTGCGAAGAGAAGATGTATAAGCTTAGCTTTGCGAACGCGGTCACCCGTCTGAAAAATGGTTTGGAAATACGTCATTTGCGCCGTCACAGGGCCCGCCTCATGACTTGGATACGTCAAAAAAAAGGGAACACTGCATCGGCTGTTGAGGTGAAAAAGTGAGAAAAGATCTGGTAGGAACAGTGGTGGGGGACAAGGTGTCCAAGACCCGCGTCATTCAGGTGGAGCGGCTTGTGCAGCATCCCTTATACAAGAAGGTTTTGAAAGTGCGCAAGAAATTCTATGCGCATGACGAGGCCAATCAATCCAAGTCCGGGGACAAAGTCCGGATTGAAGAGACCCGGCCCTTGTCGCGGCTTAAACGGTGGCGTGTAGTTGAAGTAATGAACAGAGTGAACGAGGTCCCGGTGAAATGATCCAGGAACGAAGCATACTCAGAATAGCAGACAATTCCGGTGCACGAAAAATACGCTGTTTCCGCGTGTTGGGCGGTACCCGCCGCAGATATGCAGCGCTTGGCGATATCATTATTGCCTCGGTGCAGGATGCCATACCCACCTCGGCCATTAAAAAGGGTGAAGTGGTGAGGGCGGTAATTGTGAGAACAGTGAGAGAGTGCCGGAGAGAAGATGGTTCGTTGGTTAAGTTCGATGATAATGCGGCCTGCATTGTGGATGAAGACGGTGAGCCGCGCGGAACACGCATTTTCGGGCCGGTAGCCCGGGAACTCCGCGAAAAAAACTATCTGAAAATTATTTCACTCGCGCCGGAAGTGGTCTGAGCGAGGGTGATGCAAGGAATTTATGTGGATTAAGAAAAAAGATAAAGTGCTGGTGTTGAGAGGCAAAGACAAGGGCAAGCGCGGTGAAGTGATGAAATCTGTGGGAGAAGGGAAGTTCATTATCTCCAAGATTAATATCGCCAAGCGTCATCAGAAAGCGCGCCCGAATGAAAAGGCAGGCATTATCGAGAAGGAAATGCCGCTGCATCAGTCCAAGTTGATGTTGGTCTGCGCAAAATGCGACAGCGCAACGAGCCCGCAAATGAAATTTTTGGCGGACGGTTCCAAGGTCCGGATCTGTCGGAACTGCTCTGAGATGATTGAGTGAGGTGAATGTGACCACTGCAACTGAGAAGTATACACCCCGTCTAAAGAACGCGTACCACACAGCTGTGGTGCCGAAAATGATGGAGAAGTTCGGATTTAAGAACCCGATGGCTGTGCCGCGTTTGACCAAGATTGTCATCAATATGGGTCTTTCCGAGGCAAGGGAAAATATTAAGGTGGTGGACACTGCGACCGAAGAACTGGGAGCAATCACCGGCCAGAGACCGCAGGTCCGCCGGGCAAAGAAGTCCATATCGAACTTCAAGCTAAGGCAGGGGATGCCGGTTGGACTGATGGTCACATTGCGGCGCGACCGGATGTACGAGTTCATGGACCGTCTGATTTCAGTGGCGATACCCAGAATCCGCGATTTCCGTGGTCTGGATCCGCGCGGGTTCGACGGTAACGGGAACTACAATCTGGGTCTGAACGAACAGCATATTTTTATGGAAATTGACTTGGAAAAATCCGACAAGGTGCGGGGCATGAACGTCACTGTCGTGACCACGACTTCGAAGGATGCGGAAGCGCGTGAGCTTTTGGAACTGATGGGATTGCCGTTCAAGAAGGCGCGGCCCGCCGAACCTTCTGCGGCGAAAAAATAAAGAGCGGAGATAATTTATGGCTACTATCGCCTGGATGGCGAAAATGAAGAAGAAGCAAAAATTTGCAACCCGGTTCAGAAACCGGTGCAGTCAGTGCGGGCGCGCACGCGGATTTTACCGCGCGTTCGGTTTGTGCAGGATTTGTTTCAGAAATTTGGCTCTGAAAGGCGAAATACCAGGCGTGACCAAGTCCAGCTGGTGAGAATGGAGATATTTGAATGGATCCTATAGCTAATTTTTTGACGTCAATAAGGAACGCAAGCGCAAAGGGGCAGGAAAAAGCCGATGTGCCCTACTCCAACATGAAAATGGCTTTGGCCAAGGTGTTGAAGGATGAAGGGTATATTATGAATTGCAGAGTGATGGAAGAGAACCGCAGGCCGTTCATCCGCATTCAGTTGAAGTACACGGACGAACGTAAACCAGTGATCAGCGGTCTGACCCGCGTGTCCAGACCCGGACTGCGCATTTATCAGAAGTCTGGTTCCATCAGCAAAGTGAACGGCGGAATGGGTGTGGCTATCCTTTCTACTTCCAAAGGTCTGCTGACGCACCGCAAGGCACGTCAGGGCAAGTCCGGCGGTGAGGTGCTTTGTCATGTTTGGTGATGATATGCGCAAATTTGCGAGTGAGGATTTAATATGAGCCGCGTTGGAAAGAAACCGATACCTTTGCCGCAGGGAGTCAGTATTACCCTGAATGGTCCAACCATTGAAGTGAAAGGGCCAAAGGGCACTTTGTTCAAGAATATTCCGGGCGGAATTGCTGCTCAGGTGGATAAACAGACCCTGACTTTTTCCGTGAAGGAAAATGCTCCGGAGAATGCGTCTGCTTTGCATGGGATGATACGCACTTTGATTGCGAATATGGTGCATGGAGTGGTGCAGCCGTGGACCAAGGACCTGGAAATTCAGGGAGTGGGTTACCGTGCGTCCAAGGCCGGGCAGGTGCTGAACCTTGCAGTCGGGTACTCTCATCCGGTGGATTTTAAGGTGCCTGAAAAGGTGGAATTTTCCGTTGACGCAAAGCAGACTTTGGTAAAGATGTGGAGTATTGACAAGGAATTGTTGGGTATTACTGCGGCTGAGATACGGTCTATCCGTCCGCCTGAACCCTATAAAGGCAAAGGCATTCGATATGTCGGCGAGCAGATACTGAGAAAAGCCGGTAAAGCTGCTGGAGCTGTCGGCGGCGGAGCTACAGGCGCTGCTGGCGGCGGAAAGAAATAACCGCAAGAAAGGATAAGAGGTAAAATATGGCTGTTTCAACTTTGCAAAGATTTAAGTTCAGAAAAATCCGTGTGCGCAACAAGGTGTCAGGCACATCGGAGCGTCCGCGTCTGTCGGTGTACCGCAGTTTAAAGAACATCTATGCGCAGATTATTGATGATACCAAGGGACAGACTTTGGTGGCTGCATCCACGCTTTCCGAGCCGATTCAAAAGCAGAAATCTGCAAAGGGTGGGAAGGATGCGGCGCTTCAGGTCGGGCGTTTGATTGCGGAATTGGCTGTAAAGAAGAATATTAAGCGGGCTGTGTTTGACCGCGGGGGCCGGCAGTATCATGGCTGTATAAAAGCTGTGGCGGACGGCGCCAGAGAGAAAGGACTGGAATTTTAATGCGTATTACTTCTGCAGGTTTGACGTTGGCTGAGACAGTGATTGCAATCAACCGTGTGGCAAAAGTGGTAAAAGGTGGTAAACGGTTTTCGTTCAATTCCCTGGTGGTGGTGGGGGACGGAGCGGGTCATGTTGGTGTGTCGCTGGGCAAGGCGCGGGAAGTGCAGGCTGCGATTGCGAAGGCGGTGGCCAGGGCAAAGAAGAATTTGATTGAAGTGCCGCGTGTGGGGACAACGATTCCGCACGAAGTGATTGGCGAGTTTGGCGCGGGTAAGGTGTTCATGAAGCCTGCGTCTACGGGAACCGGAGTAGTGGCCGGAGGGGCGGTGCGGGCAGTGTTGGAAGCATGCGGAATCCGGGACATTTTGACAAAATCGTTGGGGTCGTCCAACCCGTTCAATGTGGTTTATGCGACGATGGAGGCGCTGGAGAATTTGCGTTCCAAAGAGAGTGTTGCCAAGCTGAGGAACAAGGAATTGGCGGAGGTCTGATGGAAAAGAAAGTCGAAGGTGAAACAGTTTCTGTGAAGAGTGCGGTAAGTCTGTCCAATCTGGCGCCGGCAGCGGGTTCGCATCACAGGCGCAAGGTGGTGGGGCGCGGTGTAGGGTCCGGTCACGGGCGTCATGCGACGCGCGGGATGAAGGGGCAGCGGTCGCGGCGCGGCGATTACAAGATGATCGGGTTTGAAGGCGGTCAGATGCCTTTGCTGCGCAGGATTCCGAAGCGCGGGTTCACGCCGCCGTTTCCGACGAGATATTTTGTTTTGAATGTGGGCGATTTGCAGAATGTGTCGGCTGCGGTCAAGGAGATCACGCCGGATTTTCTGAGAGAAAGTAATGTGTTGAAGAAGAATCTGCCGGTGAAGATTTTGGGCGACGGTGATTTGAAAAAGGCGCTGAAGGTTTCGGCGCATGCGTTTTCAGCAAAGGCGATTGAGAAGATAAAGTCTGCAGGCGGTGAGTTTCTTTTATTGAAGTGAGTGTTGCCTGATGGCTGACACTCTGTTCCCTCCTTTTCCCAAACCCGGGCCGAAGCGGTCCGGGGTAATGATTGCCCGCGAAGGGTTCAAGCACATTTTCCGGTTTATTTTGGTCGGGTCCATTTTATTGGCTATACCTGTCACGTTCTTTCGTGTACTGGGGGCGGTCTTGTTTGTGTTGGGGATATTCAGCGCGTTCTTTTTCCGCGACCCGGAACGTGAGTCTATTGTGGACCCGTCATTTATTTTGGCGGCTGGAGATGGTAGAATAATGGAAGTGGTGCAGGAAGACCGCGCGGAGTTTGGCGGAAAAGTGAATGTGGTGCGGATTTTTCTTTCGATTTTCAATGTGCACATTCAGCGGGCGCCGATTGCGGGGAAGGTGACGAAGGTGGAGTACCGCAAGGGCAAATTTTTGGATGCGCGCAATCCGAGGGCCTGTTTTGACAATGAGTGCAACACGGTTTGGATTGAGAATGAGCACTGCAAGGTGGCGGTGAAACAGATTGCGGGGTTTATTGCGCGGAGGATTGTTTGTAAGGTAAAGGTCGGGCAGGAACTGGCGATGGGGCAGAGGATTGGCTTGATTCAGTTTGGTTCGCAGGTGGACTTGTATTTGCCGAAGGATGTGGAGGTCTGTGTTTCGAAGGGTGACCACATGATAGGCGGGGTGAGTCCGGTGGGTTTTGTGAAGAAGGCGGCGGGCGGCAAGTCTGCGCAGAGTTGAGGGCTGATTTATGAGATCGGGGATATATCTGGTGCCGAGTATCATCACGGCGGGGAACATGGGGTTGGGGTTATATTCCATCACTGCGTCCATCCGCGGGGACTGGCCTACGGCGGCTTGGTGTATT
>CAYHWZ010000115.1:0-7019 GCA_964359975.1 uncultured Elusimicrobia bacterium
CTGCTGATTCTGTTTTTGCGGCGGCGGAGTCTTCATCATACTGAGCGCAAGCTGAAGGTTGTACTTCGCATCATTATCCGATGGTGAAAGCCGCAGACTCTGCTGATATGATTTCACCGCGTCCTCATATTTCCCCTGCTGGACCTGACTGTTGCCGAGATTGTAGTACGACCGCGCAGCCACATCCCGTTTACTGCTGAGCGCGCTGTTTTTGAACGATTCCGATGCTTGGTCCCAGTCGTTCATCCGGTAAAATGCAGAGCCCATATTATAGGAAGCCCGCAAATCAGAGGGCTTTTGTTCACGCGCCTTACCGTACGCTTGCGCGGAATCCTCATATTTTTTGTCAGCATACAACTTTTGCCCCTGTTTCATCAAGCTTGTGAACGATTCCGCGGAGAGATTTCTTCCCGACGTCATCATCCACGCAAAAATCAGCGCTACAGCAGTCCTGACAACCTGTTTAGCATCATGCGCAGGTTCGTGCAGATGCTTTTCGCCCGACGCAAAACGGATACCGGACAGAAGCAGCAGCAGAATCCCTGCGGCCAAAAACCATTGGTAACGATTTTCGTACGATGTAGATTTACGCGTGGAAATATCTTTTTCCACCTCAGACAATTTGTCCGCCAAGAGGTCCAGTTCCTGTTCCGATTCCGACGCACGAAAATAGGAACCGCCCGTGGCCAGCGACATTTGCGCCAGGTCCGACTCGCCCAGACGGCTGAGAACGACTTCCCCTTTTTTGTTCTTGCGATAACCAGTCACATTGCCGCCGGCGTCTTTGACAGGAATTGGTTCACCATCGGGATTGCCGATACCAATGGCAAATATGCGCACACCCATTTTCTTAGCTTCCTCCGCTGCTTCCATGGGTCCGGAACGATGGTCCTCTCCGTCGGTAAGAAGGACAATGACATTGTTGCGCCCGCCTTCCGGCAGTTTTTCCAAAGCGAGACGCACTGCATCGCCGATATGTGTGCCCGGCTGCGGGATCATGCCCGGTTCAATCATTTTCAAAAACTGTTTGGCTGCGGAAATGTCGAAAGTCAGTGGGCAAAAAACAAACGGTTCTCCGGCAAAGGCAATGATACCGGCCCGGTCAGCGGTGAGTTTTTCGAGCAAAGCGCTCAGGATACGCTTGGATTTTTCCATACGGTTCGGCTTAAAATCCTCGGCCAGCATGGAATCGGAACAATCCACCAGCACAAACAGGTTGATACCTTTTGCCTGCACCTGACGGAGAACCTGCCCCATCTGAGGACCCGCAAGCGCCGTCACAATGAGCAGGATGCCGGACAGTTCGAGCCAGAGCATCCGCCGCATCCTCCGGCGCCAATTTTCACTGGAAAATATTTTGTCGAGCACGTTAAGATCGAAAAGCGCGGACATCATTTTCTGTTTTTTTCGCCAGACACGATAAGCCGCGATACCGAGCAGAATCGCCGGGATGAACCAGTACAACTGTGAAGTGTTTGCGAAATTCATTTCATATCCTCACGGCACCGACCAGATTAGAATGCGGCGGACAAATATTTCAATTATCACGAGCGCAAAACCCGCGATCAGAAACGTCAGATACCGGTCTTGAAAATTCTGCACAGTGGATATTTCCACCTTCGTAGTTTCCATGCGGTCAATCTCAGCATAAATTTCCCTGAACCTCCGCCCGGAAGTGACGCGGAAATATTTTGCAGAAGTGGCGCGCGCAACTGCCTGCAGCGACGACTCGTCCAGGTCTTCCGCAGCTTTGACCAACTGCCTGCCTAGCACCGGATGGTCCACGGGAATCAGACCGCCGCCCGGGACAGCGGTGCCGATGGTATAAATCTTAATACCCAAATCCGCTGCAGACAGAGCCGCAGTGACCGGGTCGATATTGCCCGTATTGCTTCTCCCGTCGGTGAGCAGAATGATAGCCTTGCTTTTGGCTTCACTTTCAGCCAGCCGAATTGAGGCCAGAGCAATCGCGCTCCCTACGGCTGTGCCGTCTGTCTGCGTCGCGTTCATCGGGACTTGCTTCAAAAAATCAATCAAAGTTTCATGATCGAGCGTCAAAGGACATTGCGTGATGGCGCGCCCTCCGAAAACCACCAGACCTATCCGGTCGAACGGCCTTTTGCGGATGAATTCTGCCGCTGCCTTTTTTGCCGCGTCCAGACGGTTGTCCGGGTCAAAGTCGAGCGCAGACATACTCATCGAAGTGTCGAGACACATATAAATATCCAGCACAGGTTTCGGCGGTTCTTTGGAAACTGACACACTCTGCGGACGCGCCAATGCAATCACGGCCAGAACCAGACCGGCAAATTTTATATACGGCAGAACTTTTTCGCCGGCAAAATGTTTCCGCGTCTTTGCCTTCAGCACAACCGTTCCGGAAAACGGGAGAGATTCGCGGTGCCGGTCTCCGCGCAGTATTTCCCACACAAACCACGCGCTCACCGGAACCAGCATAAAAAACCAGACAGGGTCAGCGAAGTTCATCTTGATTCACCATCTACAGGTTCCGCTTTTTCAGCCGTTTCCAGAACGAGTTTTTTTGTCCGTTCAAATTCATCCGAAACATTCCCCGCGTCCGGCACAAACTTGGCGAACTTGACCAGATCGCTGGCAGACAACAACTCGCGCGTTTCCTGAGCGATTTTGCGGTCCACGCCCGACATTCTCATTTCCGCAAAAATTTCAGACGTGGTTTTTTCCAGCGTGTCCAGACTGAATTGCGCCGAGAGATATGTGCGAAGGATAACGGACATCTCACTGTAAAACAGCTTAAAATCGCCGGACTCGGTGTACTGACGATATGCCAACTCAAGCTTTTCCAGCGCGATTTCGTCCGACGGGCGCGGTGGTTCCGGCGGCAGAAGATTCTCACCGGGGCGGACACGGTTGCGGTACACTTTCGAATAAATTATCCCGCCCGCAATTAAAACAAAGAGCGCCATCCACAGCCAGAAAAGGCCTGTTTCCTTGAATATCGGTTTCAGGTCGCGTATCATTTCCGGCATGACCTGTCCCTGCACAGGGTTCACAGCGGAAAGTTTGAGCGGACGGGTTTGAATAGAACCGGATTTATCTCCATCCGCATTGAACCATAAAGACAGCGCAGGAAATTCGAGTTCACCCACATTCAGCGCAGTGACAGTAAACTCAACCCGCGATTTCCATTTCCCGTCCACAGCTTTTGAGGGCTGAGTGATGACTGGCTTACCCACAATCAGATCTGCCGCATCCGCCAACGCGTAACTACTGACAGCCACTTTATCGTCGGACGCAACTTCAACAACCACTTGCGCGGATTCCGCCACTGTCACCGTAGTTGACGGGACGACAGCGGCCTGCACAGACACCGCAAGCGAATCCGCGCCCAGCGCCCATTCAGAAAATCCCATCATCATCGCGGCCAAAATAATCGCAATATTCATCCAACGTTCACCGGAACCTTCTGGCGCGTTCCTTAAAGAACGAAAGCAGTGAGAGCACATAGGGTTCACCGGACCGCACCTCGATCAAATCCACGCCTGACCGACGGGCCGACTGACGCCACCGGTCAAAGAATTTCCTGCTCTCATCCGCGACCGATTCGCAGTCCGCCTTGTTCCTCAAGTCCACGCAGACCAGTTCGCCGGTCTCGCAGTCTCTGACCGCGAGACGGAGCGGAACGGGAATAGCTTCCTCCAGACGGTCCGACACTCTCAGAGCAATTAAATCATGACGGCGCGAGACGGACTTCAGCGCCTTTTCATAATCCAGCTCCGCCATAAAATCCGATATTAAAAATACAACCGCGCGACGCTTGACCACTCGTCCGACAAATTCCAGCGCGCCAGCGATATCCGTCGAGTTTCCCTCCGGCTGAAAGGTCAGGATTTCGCGCACCAACCGCAGAATATTGCGCGAGCCCTTTCTGGGCGGCACGAACTTTTCCACACGGTCAGTGAACGCCACCAGCCCCACCTTGTCACCGTTTCGGATGGCGGAAAACGAAAGCAGAGCCGCCAGTTCTGCCGCACACTCAGATTTCAGATTTTTGCGGCTGCCGAAAAACAAACTCCGCGAAGCGTCAAGCAGAAATATGACGGTGAGCTCGCGCTCCTCGGCAAATTCCTTGGTGAAAAGATGCCCAGTCCGCGCAGTTACATTCCAGTCAATCAGTTTCGGGTCGTCGCCGGGCTGATACTCGCGCACCTGGGAAAACTCCATCCCCTTACCCTTGAACGCGCTGGAATACTGGCCCATGAAAATATCATTGACCAGCCGTCGGGTGCGGATTTCGATAGCCCGGACCTGCTTGAAGATTTCTTCCGGCAGAGCGCCGTGAAACGAAGGCATGACAGTCCGGGGCTACGGGACCTCGATAGTATTGAAGATAGTGCGCACGATTTCGTCCGACGAAGTTTCCTGTGCCTCGGCTTCGTATGTCAGAATCACGCGGTGACGCAGAATATCCGGCCCGATGGTTTTGACATCTTCCGGCGTGACATACCCGCGTCCCTGCAGGAACGCGTACGATTTTGCCGCCTGGGTGAGAAATATGGTAGCACGCGGCGATGCTCCATACGCAATCATTTTCTTAATATCGCCGAGTTTGTATTCCTCCGGCCTGCGCGTGCATGATACAAGGTCCAGGATATAGTTCTTCACCTTTTCATCCATATAAATATCTTTGACTGATTCACGCGCTTTCAGAATGTCCGACGGTTCAACCACGGCAGAAATTTCAGGCAAATCCCGCGCAGTCATCCGTTCAAGAATGTCCCCCTCCTCTTTCCTCGACGGATAAGTGACAATCAGTTTGAGCATGAACCGGTCCACCTGGGCTTCGGGCAGAGGATACGTGCCTTCCTGTTCAATGGGGTTCTGCGTGGCAAGCACGAGGAAAAGTTCCGGCAGAGGATGCGAAGTTTCGCCTATGGTGACCTGTTTTTCCTGCATAGCTTCGAGCAGAGCGGACTGCACCTTGGCCGGCGCACGGTTGATTTCGTCAGCCAGCAGGAGCTGTGTAAAAATCGGCCCCTTTCGCATGGCGAATTCCTGAGTTTTCGGACTGAACACCATGGTCCCGGTCAAATCCGCAGGCAGCAAATCCGGAGTGAACTGAATACGCTTAAACTGAGTCCGGATCGCCTGAGCCAGAGTCTTGATTGTCAACGTTTTAGCCAGACCCGGCACACCTTCCAGCAGAATATGCCCATCGGAAAGCAGACCCACCAATATCTTCTCGACCAGTTCGTCCTGCCCCACAATGCGTTTGCCGATTTCGCGTTTCAGCGACTGGACAAACACACTTTCCTTTTGAATGCGCTCGTTTATTTGTTTCAGGTCTTCGTCCATCTTAATCCTCCCTAAATGAAAAAACCAACCCTAAAATGCAGTCAGTTTGCCGACTCTCATGCAGACCATTCTACAACAAATTCACCCTGATTTTTTGATGCCCCCTTCGTCGCTCGCCCGGAACCTCCACGCGAGCCATTCCAAAAATCGCGGGAAAAAGAAATGGAGCAGATAGGCCAGATGAGTCAGTTTCGGCACGAACACTTCCAGTTTTCTCTTTTCAACCGCGTCCAAAATCTTTACCGCGACAACGTCCGGCGAAATCGGCATCACATTTTTGCCGCGCGAGATGGCATCGTCCACGATATTCTTCGTCATCGGCGTGTAAACCGTGCCGGGCGAAACCGTGCTCACAAAAATATTCTTGGGTTTCAGTTCCTGTCGCAGCGTTTCGGAAAAACCTGTCATCGCAAACTTGCTCGCGCAATAGTACCCGATAAACGGAAACCCGACCCGCCCGGCAATTGACGATACATTGACAATCCACCCCTGCCCCTGACGCTCCATCGCGGAAACTACCGCGTGTACGCAATGCACAGCGCCGAAGAAGTTCGTCTCCATAACATTACGAATTTCGTCCAAATTAGTTCCCATCATGGGCTTATACAGCAGAATTCCAGCGTTGTTAACAAGGATATCAATTCGTCCAAACTTTTTCAATACTCCGTCTACCATTCGCGCCACGGAATCCGGCTGAGTCACGTCCGCCACGACGGAAAATGAGCCGGGCAAATCGTCCGCAATCCTGTCCAGTTCCGCTTTCCTGCGGGCCGACAGCACGACCAGCGCGCCTCTGCGGTGCAGGAGACGGGCGGTGGATTCCCCAATCCCGCCCGAAGCTCCGGTCACAATCGCCACTTTACCCTTGAAAAAATCGCTCATTTCAATTAAACTTGAGAAGACGGACAGATTTTGTTCAAAGCGCAGTCAATGCAGAGCGGGTTGACTGCCCGGCATATTTTTCTGCCGTGCGAAATCAGCGCGTGAGAAAACCATATCCAGTCCTTTTTCTGGAGAATTTTTGTGAGGTCGCGTTCCACTTTTACCGGGTCCAGGTTCCGGGTCAGACCGAGGCGCCGCGAAATGCGCCCTACATGAGTGTCCACCACGACACCGGACGCGATTTTGAAAGCCGTGCCCATTACCACATTAGCAGTTTTGCGTGCCACACCGGGCAGAGAGAGCAGCTCGTCCATAGTGCCGGGGACTTTCCCCCGGAAATCAGTGAGGAGCTTGCGGCAGGCGGCTTGTATCCAGCGCGATTTCTGACGGAAAAAGCCCGTGGAGCGGATGTCCTGCTCGAGTCCTGCAAGCGGAGCTTCCGCAAAGTCCTGCACCGAGCGATGTTTGCGGAACAAAGTTTCAGTGACCATGTTGACGCGTTTGTCAGTGCATTGGGCAGAAAGAATAGTAGCGATGAGCAGTTCATACGGTTTGCGGAAATGCAGCGCGCAGTCAGCGTCGCCGTATGATTTTTTCAGCAGAACAATAATTTTGCGTGTACGGTTCGCGCGGTCCATTTGACAGAATTTTAACATTTTTTAACAAAATTTGATATGGGAAAATACTGGGTAAAAATAGACGAAGCCGTTGAAGGTCCCTACGAGGGACACGCGCTCAAATTCGTTGACGGATTCAACGAAGAGACCATGGTTTCGCCGGAACAAATGGAGACCGAAGACGTC
>CAYHWZ010000116.1:0-7008 GCA_964359975.1 uncultured Elusimicrobia bacterium
CGAACCGGACCTGCAGAAAATCCTCCTCGAAACCGGGCAGAAACATCTGTCGAAACTGACGAAACTGAGCCGCAAGGAAAACACACAGTCGCTTGAAACACTGAAAAAGAACGGGGTGAAAATTTCAGCGCCGCCGTCGTCTGCTCAGGCAAAAGAGTACCGCGCCGCAGGACAGCGCGCACGCAAATCGCTCGTCGGCAAAGTTTACAGCGATGAGCTCCTGGCCAGCGTGGAAAAAGCGCTCGACGACTACCGCACTAAAAAAGCAAAATGATCCTGGCCAAAATCCGCACAGTCCTTTCATTTATTGAGCGGTCGCTTTTAATCGCGCTGTTCAGCGGGATGGTGGTGATGTCGTTTGCGCAGGTCATACTGCGGACATTTTTTTCCGCGGGAATACTGTGGGGCGACATTGCACTGCGCCATGCGGTGGTGTGGGTGGCGTTTCTCGGAGCCGCGATTGCCGCGGACCAGCAGAAACATTTTGTGATTGACGTTATCCGGAAAATATTGCCCGGACGTTTTCGTCATGCGGCGGACATGCTGTGCAGTGTTTTTGCAGTGTGGTGCCTCACTTATCTGACTGCAGCCGCTGTCCGGTTTTGGCAAGACGAACGCACGGCGGAAACAGTGCTGTTCACCGCGTTCGGATACAATGTGCCGGCGCACGCCGTAGACATCATCATACCGTCGGGATTCATCCTGCTCGGAATCCATTTTCTCCTGAACGCTGTTGAACAGGTCATAGCGCTTGTGAAAGGTTCGCCGGTGTCCGACATGCCGTCATGATAACCGCAATCATACTTTTGTTGACGCTGCTGGGCGCTCCGATTTTTCTTATCATCGGATCTGCAGCCATCATAGCATTCCAATCCGTCGGCATAGATACAGCGGCGATCATGGCTGAACTTTACCGTCTCGCATCACTGCCTGCGCTGATTGCCATACCGCTGTTCACATTTTCCGGATACTTGCTCGCGGAAAGCAAAGCGCCGAAAAGACTTCTCGACCTTGCGGAAAGTCTGCTTGGATGGCTGCCGGGAGGATTGGCAGTGGCAACGCTGGTTTCCACCGCAATTTTCACCGCATTCACCGGCGCGTCCGGAGTCACCATCATTGCGCTCGGCGGACTGCTTTATCCCATGCTGAAACAACAGAAATATTCCGACCGGTTCACGCTCGGACTGCTTACCACCACGGGCAGTCTGGGACTGCTTTTTCCGCCGAGTTTGCCCATCATTCTTTACGGACTCATCGCCAAGGTGAGCATTGACAAACTTTTTCTCGCGGGACTCGTGCCCGGAGTATTGCTGATTTTTGTCCTGGCTGTTTACAGTCTGGCGCAGGGACGGTCATCCCGCAGTGCGCTGATTCCATTTTCATGGACTCGATTGGCGCAGACTGCGCGCGCGTGCGCATGGGAAATCCCGCTCCCATTCATCATCATCGGCGGGATTTACGGCGGCATTTTCACTGCCACGGAAGCGTCGGCCATCATGGCATTTTACGTGGTTATCGTCGAGGTTTTTGTCTACCGCGACCTGACATTGAGCAAAGGACTGCCGGACGCGATTGTCAAAAGCATGGTGCTGGTCGGAGCCATTCTCATGGTCATGGGCATGGCGCTGGGTCTGACCAACTATCTTATAGACGAACAGATTCCCATGAAACTCTTTGAATTCGCGCACCGGTTTATAGAAAACAAAACATTCTTTCTCATTGTGCTGAACATTTTCATTCTGATCATGAACATGATAGAAATGTTTTCCGCCATTATCATAGTCGTGCCGCTGATCGTGCCTGTGGCCATGCAGTACGGCATTGACCCGGTGCATCTCGGCATTATTTTCCTGCTGAACCTTGAAATCGGGTACATGACAGCTCCGTTCGGACTGAACCTGTTCTTATCGTCGCTCAGATTCGAGCGTCCGGTAACGCAGATTTACCGTGCAGTCATTCCGTTCTGGCTCATACTGGTCAGCGTGCTCCTGCTCGTCACCTATGTACCGGCGTTAAGTTTATTACTGGTCAAATGAAAATCCTTGTAACCGGCGCCGCAGGTTTTGTCGGATACCACGTAGCGCGGAAACTGTCCGAACAGGGCGGACACGAAATCCGCTGCCTGTGCCGCCCGTCGAGCAATACAGCGTATTTACAGAAACTTCCGGTCAAAATCGTGACCGGAGACCTTCGCGAACCACTGTCCCTTGAAAAAGCTCTCGGCGGATGCGAAATTCTTTATCATGTAGCTGCGGATTACCGTCTGTGGGCAAAGAACCCGCAGGAACTGATTGACTCGAATGTAAAAGGCACGAAAAATATCCTGAACGCTGCGCGCAAAGCAGACGTGAGGAAAGTGGTCTATACATCCAGCGTTTCTGCGGTGGGAAGGACTGAACCGGGCGGACCGGTCACACATTATGGCGGACTATCCGGCGCGGAACGTGCCGAATGGGAAAAACAATTCTCCGGCAACGAGACCATGACTCCCACAGAACATCAGCTCATCGGTCCATACAAGAAGTCAAAGTTTCTGGCTGAACAAGCAGCCCGCGGATTTGCGCAGCAAGGAATGGACATTGTTATCGTCAATCCGTCTACGCCCGTTGGTTCGCACGACATCAAACCCACCCCGACGGGCAAACTCGTGCTGGATTTTTTGAACCGCAAAATGCCCGCGTATCTCGATACAGGCCTTAACCTTGTGGATGTGGAAGATGTGGCCGCAGGACACTTGCTCGCCGCGGAAAAAGGAAAGTCAGGGGAACGATACATTCTCGGCAACAAAAACTTGATGCTGAAAGAAATATTGGACATACTTTCCCGCATTACCGGCCTGCCTGCGCCGAAATTCAAGGTACCCTACGCGCTTGCATACACTGCAGGATGGTTCAGCACTGCGTTCGCGGAACTTACCGGCATACAACCAGCCATTCCTCTGGACGGAGTGAAAATGGCGCGCGAAATAATGTTTTACGACGGGTCAAAAGCGGTGAAGGAATTGTCCCTGCCTCAAACTCCGGTGGAAAAAGCTCTGGAAAAAGCCGTGCGTTTTTTCAAAGACAGCGGATACGTCCGCTAACTGACAACAAAACTTATCAGGAACAGCAACGACACCGCATAAAGCAAAAGCGGCACCTCACGATATTTTCCCTGCAGAGTTTTCAGCAGTACGTATGAAATAAACCCGAACCCAATCCCATGCGAAATGGAAAAAGTGAGCGGCATACCGACGATAATCAGGAACACGGGTAATGATTCATCCAAATTGCCCCACTCAATCTCGCGCACCGCACCCATCATCAGGAACCCGACCATGATCAAAGCTGGAGCCGTGACAGGATTCAGGAAAACTTCACCCACCCGGACCCCGCCGCCGACCACCGTAATCAGCGGAGCAAATACCGGCGCAAGAAAGAACAGGAGAGCAACCACCACGCTTGACAGCCCCGTGCGCGCGCCCTGAGCCACACCCGCCGCGGATTCAATGTAAGTAGTAACGGAACTTGCAGAAAACAGACCACCCATCACAGCGCCCGCGGAATCAGCCAGCAATACTTTTTTCAGTCGCGGCAGTCTTCCTTCGTTATCTAAAAATCCCCCCTCCGCGCCCACTGCAATCACCGTGCCCATCGTGTCAAAAAAGTCCACCATGAATAATGCAAAAATCACCGGAACCAACTGCCACTTCAACGCCCCAGCCACATCGCACTGAAAAAGCGTGGACGGAAACGCTGGCACGGAAATAATCTGTTCCGGCAACTTGAGAATAGAGCAAAGAAGACCAGCGCCCGCAGTCATCAACATACCCCAGAGCAGAGCGCCCTGCACTTTCAAAATCATGAGCCACGCGCAGAGCACCAGACCCGCGCACGCAAGCCACACGGCAGGTTCGCGGAAATTTCCCGCAGTCAAAAAAGTGACCGGATGAGCAGACACAATCCCCGCGTCCTTCATCCCGATGAACGCGATAAACAGACCAATGCCGATCCCGATCGCGCGTTTGAGCGGGAGAGGGATTGCGTGCATGACTTGCTCGCGCAGATTCGTAAGTACGAGCGCTGTGACCACAAGCCCTTCCAGCACGATCACACCCATCGCAGTCTGCCAGGGCAGGTTCATCCCGCCGACGATATTGTAGGCGACCACCGCATTCAGCCCCATGCCGCACGCCATGGCAAACGGATAATTTGAATAGACGCCCATGAGCAAAGTTGCCAGACCCGACACCCAGGCCGTAGCCGTCACCGTATCGCTGAACGGCAGACCCGCGCGCGACAAAATAGCCGGATTGACGAATATGATATAGGAAAGAGTCATGAACGTGGTAAGCCCGCCCGTCAGTTCCCTGCGGACAGTGGTGCGGTTTTCGGAAAGCTTGAAAAACTTTTCCAGCCAGTTCATGAAATGTCCCTACATTCTGCCAAATTCAGCCAACAGGGTCAAACAGAGCGCCGCTTGACACATAGCTAATAATCAGGTATACTGATTATCAGTGACTACAATAATCGCCCCCGACAAACTGACACTTTCCACCTACGGACAGCTGCCCGCCGGACTGATGGGGCGGTACGAGTTCCTGATGAACGGACCTGCGCAGAGGATCCGCGAAATGACGGAAAAAGCGCTCAAACCCCTCGGCGTAACACCAAAACAGTACGGTGTGCTGGCCGCAATTTATTTTGAAGGGCCGTCCACACAGCGGTCCGTCAGTTCCATGCTGAAGATTGACCGCACGACCATGGTCCAGCTGACCGACACGCTTGAAGCAGGGAAATGGGTGGTACGGGCCGACCATCCGGAAGACCGGCGATGCTACATGCTGAACCTCACGCCTGCAGGCGTCCGCCTGTTCCGCAAAGCGCACGACCTGGTGCTGAACGTGGAACGCGAATTTTTGCGGCCGCTTTCAAGTCTGGAAAGACAGAGTCTGCGCAGTTGCCTGTCCAAATTTTTCGGAGACATCCCCCGCCAGACGAGGAACAGCAATGGCTCGCACTAAACGCGTGTCCAAACCTGTCCGCACAAAGGAGAAAAAACGCATGAAGACGATTGAAAAGCAGACTGTAGTCCAGGCCCCAGCGCCTGCGCCGGCCGGCAGATCCCTCTACATGAGCAAGGGCATCTACAACAATTACGCAAAATCCATGAAAGACAAAAATGTGAAGCGAAAAGGGCAGGGACTCAAAGCCATTTACATCCGCACCTATGAAGAATGGTCGCATGTCTAAAAATCATCTGAAGGCCGCACTTTTCGCATTTTTCTTGTGCGTCAGCTGTGCGGCGGGCGCAGACAAAGTCCCCATTGTCGCGTACGGCAGTACCGTAACTCTCCGCTATGTTTTGACCGTTGACCGCAAAGTGGTGAACAAGACCGGCGCGGGCGAAACTTTGACCTACGTGCAGGGCATGCGCCAGATCATTCCGGGCCTTGAAGAAAAACTTCTCAACATGAAACTCGGTGAAAAAAAACATCTGACCATCACGCCGGACAAAGCGTACGGAATGTTAGATTCCGAGGCGTTCCTGAACATCCCGCGCAAATCCATTCAAAGGTCCTCCAAACTCAAAGTCGGCAGCACACTCACCGCTCAGTACGAAGGCAAACCCATGCAGGGCACTGTCATGGAAATGGACAAGGAAAATGTTTCCCTGAATCTGAACCACCCGCTCGCCGGCAAAACGCTGGAATACGACATTGAGATAGTGAAAATCATCAACCGCAACTGAACACCCTTGCCGCATCGCTCCCTGCTGATTCTTTTGTACAGCAGGGTATTTTTTGATATACTTTTTATTCGAGGATGAACTCATATTCGGCGGTTCTGGTAACGTGTCCCGACCTTAAAGAAGCGCGCAAAATTGCCCGGCTGCTGCTGACGTCAAAACTTGCGGCCTGCGTGAACATTGTCCCTCACGCCGAATCGCACTACTGGTGGCAGGGAAAAATTGAGTCCGCGAAAGAAGTTCTGCTCATTATCAAGACAAAGCGGACGCTGATGAACAGACTGATTGAAAAAGTGAAGTCCGCGCATTCGTACACGGTACCGGAAGTGATAGCCCTGCGCATTGACCAGGGCAGCCGCGCATATCTGAAGTGGATGGACCAATCGCTTTCACATTAAGGAGGATGTAAATGGACAGCACAAAGAATATATTAATGGCAGTGGTGGTGATTGTCATCGGCGCATTGCTCGGCAGTTTTATCGGAGGGTTTATCGGACACGCGTTTCCCGAAGGAGTGGTGCACGACTTGTTTTCAAAAGAAATCACCGCCGGACTTCAGCCCACCACTCTGGATTTGCGCGTACTGGAATTCACTTTCGGATGCCTGCTGAAATTCAATGTGCCGTCCGTTATCGGCATCCTGCTTGCCGCGTTTCTTTTCCGCACCGTCGCAAAGTAACCGACTGTTTCAATCCACCTTGCCGGCGCGCATGTAGACCGGCCACCGGACAGTGTGCAAAGATTTCGGGTCGCCCCACCATTTTTCCGTCTCAACTGCAATCAGGTCCAGCGGGTTGTGTTTCATGTCTTTCAAATACCGCTGCGTGCTGTACCACGTGAATAGATAACCGAAGAGCTGTTCCATATTCCATTCCGCTTTCATTTCAAGAACAGGCGCGCGGATTTCGAGGAACGGGAAAGGAATGGTCTTGTATTCCTCCTCGACAAATTTCCGTTCCGGCGGCCAGTACGGACCGACAATATCGTGGTAATACTGTTCCGCGATCATGTCCAGTTCCGGTGAAATTTGGTGCAGTCCGTACGACCAGATGGCAATGGCGCTGTTCTGTTTTCCCACCCGCCGCACTTCGTTATAGAACCGTTCAAAATGAAACCAGTGCACTGCCTGCGAAACCGTGATCAGGTCCGCGGAATGGTCCGGCAAAGAACATTTTTCCGCCGGGCAAACGTGGTACTCAATGTTCGGAGCGGCAACCGCGCTTTTGATTTGGGATTCGCTTGCATCCGTTGCAGCCACTTTGCGGAAATGTTTGGCAAGAG
>CAYHWZ010000117.1:0-6999 GCA_964359975.1 uncultured Elusimicrobia bacterium
CATTCGAAAAGCATGAGGTCGCGGAACTGCGCAGGCGCGGGACCGGAACCGTTGCCGAGCGCGAGGATTTGTCCGCGTGTGATGGAAAATTTGCGCAGGTCTTCTTCGGGAATATAGACGCGTCCGCGCGCGGCGTCGGACCGGATATCGCGCAGGATGTTGGTAATTTGAAAAGCAACGCCGAGGTTGACGGCATACTCTTTTGACGAAGGGTTGCGGTACCCGAATATTTCCAGGCACATCAGACCGACCACTCCGGCCACGCGGTAACAGTAGGGGTAGAGTTCCTCAAAGGTCGTGTAACTTTTTTTGCCGAGGTCCATGGCAACGCCGTCAATGAGCTGGTGGAAAAGTTCTTCGGGGATTTTATATTCGAGCGCAACGGGTTTGAGTTCGGCGAGCACGGGATGTGCGGGTTGTTCGCGGAACGATTTTACGGTTTCTTTGCGCCAGGCCTCGATTTGGGCAGCCGCTTCGACAGCGCCGGATTTTTCCTCAGCCACGTCCACAATATCGTCGGTGATGCGGCAATAGGCATAGACAGTCTGGAGCGCGGCGCGTTTTTCCGGAGGCAGAAAGAAAAACGAGGAGACAAAGTTGGAGTTGCTCGACTTGGATATTTGCGATGAATTGGGGGCGGCGGTTTTCATTTTACGTGCACGGGTCCGAGATCTATGGGGATGACGGCGCGCGCGAGCAGACCTGCCGCGTCGAACATGCCGAGCGACGGACGGCGGCGGAACACATCGCAGTCAATAGCGGATATTTTCCTGAGAATGGCAGTGCCGCCGAGCCAGGTGAGCCGCATTTCGAGTTTCAAGTCGCGTCCCACTTGTGTGCAGAGAGGCAGACCGTTGTTAAAAAGAGCGGCGGTGCGTTCCATACAATATTTGAGCAGAGTCTGGAACGCGCGGTTACAGATTTTGGCGTGGAGGTCGCCTTCGGTCACACGGAACCGGCGCATTTCGTCCTGCGGGATATAGATGCGGTTTTTGGCCAGGTCCACTGCGATGTCCTGCCAGAAATTTGCGAGCTGGAGCGCGGTGCAGATATTGTCGGAAAGTTTGTGGATATTTTCGTCGCGGTATCCGAATGTAAGGAGAACAAGACGTCCGACGGGATTGGCGGAATGGCGGCAATAGTAGAAAACCTCGTCGAAAGTTTTGTAACGGTTCTGTTTCACGTCCATGCGGTATGCGGTGAGCAGGTCTTTGAAAAGCTGGAGCGGCAGATCGAGCGCGCGGATGGTTTCGGCGAGCGCGATGAACGCGGGGTCTTTGGCTTCGCCGCGCGAACACTGCATGAGGCGGAGTTCCCAATCGTCGAGCTGGTCGAGCCGTTGTTTCAAATCGCCGGGCGTTTCGCGCGCGTGCCGTCCTTCGTCGGCAAAATCGTCGGCGGTACGGGCAAATGCGTAGATGGCCCAAATATATTTGCGATTGTCTTTCGGCAGGAACGAGGAGCCGACGGGAAAATTTTCGTAATGGCTTTTGGCCATGTTTTCGCAGTGGGCAAACGCCCTGTCAAGCGCGGCGCTCATTGACTGGCCCTGGTGATACGGTCCATGATGGCTAGACCAATGCCGCGTCGGGGGACGGATTCGACAAGGAGAAGTTCCACGCCGGCCTGTTCCGCGTCGAGAAAATTGGAATAGAGTTCGCGCGCGTAATGGGAAAGAGTGGTGTGCCGGTCGCGTTTGAAAATAATGCGCGGGTTGCGCGAATGGGGCCGGTTGTACGAGACCACGCCGATTTTGCGGTGCGATTTTGACGCGTGCTGCAGAGCTTGCTGCCAGTTGCCGGGCGCGACGGCAAGCACGGGACATTTCGGCTGGTAATGACGGTGTTTCATGCCGGGCGACATATTTTTTGTATGTGAAGAGTGAGCGTGTGAAATTGTCAGGCCGGGCAGATATTTGCGCAGAGTTTCAGCCGGGATATGTCCGGCACGGAGGAGACGGGGCGGACGGCTGAGCGTGTCCACCACAGTGGATTCGAGACCAGCGCGGGTTTTGCCGCCGTCGAGGATGAAATCTGCCTGGCCGGAAAGTTCGCGCAGTACGTCCTGATAGCGTGTGGGACTGGGCCGTCCGGAACGGTTGGCGCTGGGCGCTGCGATGGGACTGCCGCACTGGTCTATGAGTGCGCGTGCTGCGGGATGGTCCGGCATACGGACAGCCACGGTATCGAGACCCGCTGTCACGAGTTTCGGCACGAATCGTGTGCGTTTGAAAATAAGAGTCAGCGGTCCGGGCCAGAACTTTTTCATCAGGCGTGCGGATTCCGGGCTGACATTGCGCGCGATTTTTGTCAGCTGGTCCATGCGCGAGATATGTACGATGAGAGGGTTGTCCTGCGGGCGTCCTTTGACCGCGAATATTTTCCGGACTGCGCGTAGGTCATTGAACCGCGCGCCGAGCCCGTACACAGTTTCCGTCGGAAACGCGACCACTCCGCCCTGTTTGAGAATCCGGGCGGCGCGGGAAATATCAGCGCTGGCTGGAGACATGTTCAGAGTTAATGACAGAACCCGGCCGCGCGTTCAGTTTTTTGGTTCCCAATCTGTAAGGGCGCCGAACGCCGCTGAGGTCACATTGCGCGCGTATTTGTACAGCACTCCGCTCTTGTATTTGAGTTTCGGCGCTTTGAACTTTTTCAGACGCGCTTTAAGTTCACTGTCCGTGAGATGAACGCGCAGCATTTTCTTTTCCGCGTCAATGGTGATAGTGTCGCCGGTCTTGATGGCCGCGATGGGACCCCCGTCCTGCGCTTCGGGCGCGACGTGACCGACCACCAGCCCGTGCGTGCCGCCGGAAAATCTGCCGTCGGTGATGAGCCCCACTTCTTTGCCGAGCCCTTTACCGATAAGCGCGGAAGTCACTGCGAGCATTTCGCGCATGCCAGGCCCGCCTTTGGGTCCTTCGTAACGGATGACCACGATATCGCCTTTCTGGATTTTGCCGGAAAGAATGGCGTCGAGCGTTTCTTCTTCGGAATTGTACACTTTGGTTTTGCCGGTGATGGAAGTCTGCTGAAGACCGGAAATCTTGGCCACGGCTCCGTCGGGCGCGAGGTTGCCGCGCAGAATCACGATGGGTCCGCTCGCGTGGAGCGGATTATTCACGGGCCGCACGATTTTCTGGCCGGCGGCAAGACCGGGCGATTCCGCCAGATTTTCCGCGAGTGTTTTACCGGTCACAGTGAGCGCGTCGCCGTGCAGGAGACCGGCTTCGAGCAGTATTTTTAGCACGCCCTGCACGCCGCCGACGTTGCAGAGATCGTTCATCACATATTTGCCGCTGGGTTTGAGGTCTGCGAGATGCGGCGACTTGGCGCCGATACGGTTGAAGTCATCCAGTTTGAGCGGCACTCCGACGGTGCGCGCAATGGCGAGCAGGTGAAGCACAGCGTTGGTGGACCCGCCGAGCGCCATGACAAGTGTGATGGCGTTTTCAAAAGCTTCGCGCGTCATTATTTTTTTCGGTGTAACATCTTTTTCCAAAAGGTTGATGACTGCTTTGCCCGCGTTTTGCGCGTCCTCGGTTTTTTGCGGGCTGACAGCGGAATGCGACGCGCTGCCGGGCAGTGACATGCCGAGCGCTTCAATTGCGGATGCCATGGTGTTGGCTGTGTACATGCCGCCGCACGAACCGGATGTAGGACAGGCCTGGCACTCGATTCCCTTAAATTGTTCTCTCGATATTTTGCCAGCGTTGAACGAGCCGACCGCTTCAAAAATACTGACGATGTCCACGTCCTTGCCTTCAAATTGTCCGGGCAGAATCGTGCCACCGTAAACGAACACGCTGGGTATATTGAGCCGCGCCATGGCCATGATACATCCGGGCATATTCTTGTCGCATCCGCCGATGGCCACGAGACCGTCGAACCTCTGCGCTCCGGAGACCAGTTCCACCGAATCCGCAATCACTTCGCGGCTGGCGAGCGAATATTTCATTCCTTCCGTGCCCATTGAAATCCCGTCGGAAACCGTGATGGTGCCGAAAATCTGCGCCACGCCTCCCGCGTCGGAGACACCCTGCTTGGCTTTGCGCGCGAGTTCATCAATGTGCGCGTTGCACGGCGTGATTTCGCTCCAGGTGCTGGCCACTCCGACAATAGGTTTGCCGAAATCCTCGTCCTTGAACCCGACGGCGCGGAGCATGGCGCGGTTTGGCGCACGGCTGTCTCCGTTGGTAATGGCGGCGCTCTTATTCTTCAGATTTTTCATGATGGTCATGCGGCTCCTTGATTTTGGATTTGAAATTCAGGGTCTCAGGAACAGGGCTTTCTGGCCGTGAAGCTGTTCGGCGAATCCAAGCCGTTTGAAAATGGATTCTCTGTCTGTGATGACCAGTACTTCATAGATTTTACGTTTTTTTGCCTCGCGCAGGCAACGGCTGACCAGCGCGCTGGCGATTCCCTGCCCTTCGTGATGAGTGTCCACGGCGAGAGAGCGCACCTCGGCGAGTTTCTTGTTATAAAATTCAATAGCGCAGCATCCCACCACTTTGCCGTCTTTTTCCGCGACCCAGAAGTGGTGGAGTGAACGGACGATTTCGCTGTGCGGTCTTTTAAGAATGCGACCGCGTTTGGTGGCTTCGTCAATGAGCGAAAAAATAGCGCGCGTGTCGGCGTTTCCTGCGCGGTGGATTTTCATTGTGCGGTGCGCGCGGTATCAGCGGGCTGACCAGCGCCCTGTTCCTGAATGCGGATACGGGCGAGGATATCTTCCGCGCGTGTTCTGGACTCATCCATCGTCGGATACCGCACCGCACGGTACCCGCGGACTGTTTCCGGCGATTTCAGCACGTCAACGTATGCGCGGTAAATTTCGTTGTTCTGGAAAAGGTTGAAATTCTGCACCTGCTCCACATACCAGTCGCGGTACTCTTTTTCTTTTTCGTGCCAGAGCGGCAGGAGTTTCCGCAGGAATTTGCATTGCTTCATAATGTTCAGCATCCAGTTGCGCGTCGGCATATCCCACTCGAACTGGAATCCCCAGATGGCGAACTGCGGACGGTTGAGGTGAACATACACAGTGCGGTCGCCGTTGGACGGGTCAATGCGGTAGCGTTCGCGGTCGCGCCGGAACTTTTCCTCGGACGTGAGCAGATGCGCTACATAGACCTCGTCCTTGATGGCCATGACTTTGAACAGATTTTCCGCGACAGCGCGTGTGGCCTGGTGATTTTGTTCGGGCCGGTCTTTACGGTAAACCTCCCAGACCTGCGAAATATATTGCGCGGCGTAGTCGGTATTTTCGTACTGAATCAGTTCATACACGCGGGCCGCGAGCTTTTTGTTGAACGGTTCGTCAAGGTGCATCCAGCGGATGGCTTCTTCCACCATTTTGCGGTACTGCGCGGCAAGTTCTTTTCCCTTGAACCTGCGCTGTTCGAGCAGATCGGATTTTTCGCGCAAAAGTTCCGTGTATGAAAGCGTGCGGCGGCGGATTTCCGCGGAATATTTTTCCGGTTGGAGCGCAACGGCGCGTCCCAAACTCAATGCGCGCAGATTTTCTTCGAGGTCCTGCTTTGAAACAGTTTCGCGCACGGATTCTTCCAGTTGAGCCAGAGTCACAGGCAGCAGCCCTTTTTGAAACGCAGCGCCGAGCAGGACCAGATTGGCGTACAGACGCGTGCCGAAATATTTCTGCGAAATCTCGGAAAAGTCCAGACCCGCGTACTCGTTCCTGCGCACACTTTTTTGAATGAGTTCTTCCAGCGATGACGGACTGAAATCTTCCCGTCCGATGAGCGAATTCACCGTTGGAGTTTTGTGCGTGTTGACAATGGCGCGCGTGCGCACAGAACTGGCCGAGCGCATGTTCACTTTCGGGTCGAGTCCGCGCGCGGTTTCCAGAATATCGAGTCCGAGGATCAAATCCGCTTTACCGTACGGCACCATAGGCGCCAGCACCTGAGACGGGTTGCGCGAATAAATCACGTGCCCGTACACTCCGCCGTTGCGTATGGCCAGCCCTTTTTTATCGAGGAACGAAACCTGATATCCGGCTTTAAGACCTGCGCGGACCAAAATGGCCGAGACCACTCCCGCCCCCATACCACCGACAGCAAACGTGGACATGTAATAGGTCTCTTTGAAATTCAGCATGGCTGGCGCGGGAATTTCGCGCGAAATATCTGAACCCGAAACCGGTTTCGGCGCATTCTGACGAATCACCGTCACTTTCTCAAACGACGGACAGACTTTCCCCTTTGCACACGCTCCGTCGGAAACGCACGTGGACAAATCCGTCACAATCTTGGGTCCGAACTCAGTCTCATCGACAGTCAGTCCCGGACATCCCGTAGCTTTGGTGCATTCCAGACAATATTCGCACACTTCCGGCGTGATGTTGATAAAAGTTTCCTCTTTCAAAAATCCCTGCGCCTTGATGAGTTCCTTCCTTTCCTTTTTGGCGCGCCGCTGGAAAGTAATCCCGCACTCTTTATCCGCAATCATTATTTTCACGCCGTCTTTAAGCACAAGTTGTTCCAGAGTTTTTTCATACGAGTCGCGTTCCGCCGGGTTTGTGCGCAAAATCGGCACATCCGCGCCGCCCGCCATACCGCGCACCACAGTTTCCAGATTCTGCTGAAAAGTCCTGCGCCCCATCACGTCGAAATCATTGCCCGGCGTGGGCTGATGACCTGTCATGGCCGTGGTCTTATTGTCGAGAATAATATAGGTGATGTCCTGATGATTTTTGATGGAATCCGAAATCGCTACCATGCCGGAATGGAAAAAAGTGGAATCTCCAAGGAAAACCACCTGCTTGTTATTGATGAACGGGTCAATGCCCGCGCCAGTGCCTCCTCCGAGCCCCATGCCGGAATAATTCTGCATGAGCCCTTCGTTGGGCGCGAACTGCAGCATGGAGTGGCACCCGGACTCTCCGTGAAAAATAATGTCCGTCGGTGCGCGGTCATGTTTTTCCCGCATGTAGTCAGCGTCGGAAAATTCCTTTTTCAGTTTAAGCGAAACCGAGGCCGAC
>CAYHWZ010000118.1:0-6968 GCA_964359975.1 uncultured Elusimicrobia bacterium
ACAGAGAGGGCAGGATGCGCAGAGCGGTCTGGTGCGGCACAAGTTTTTGCCGAGCGCCACGAACAAGGCGTGAAATTCGTTGAAAAGCTGCACGTTGTGTTCGAGATGAGAACTGAAGTAGCGCTGGACCGCCGTGTAATCGTCCGTCTGAAAAAAGCCGAGCCGGCGTCCGATGCGGCGCGTGTACGCGTCCACGACAAATATGGGATGTGCTCCGGCGTAGAGCAAGATTGAATCCGCGGTTTCCGGGCCGACACCGTGCAGGGAGAGCAGTTCGTCACGGAGTTCATGCAAAGGCATGGAAAGCATGGCGCTCACTTTACCGTCGTATTTGTCCAGAATATATTGCGCGAAAAGTTTCAGTTTTTTTGCTTTCTGACGGAAATAACCGGATGAGCGAATGATGCGTTCCAGCCGAGCAGAAGGCATGCGCGCGATTTTTTCCGGAGTAAGAGCGCGGGCGCGGTGAAGTTCGCTCAAGGCCTTTTCCACATTGGTCCAGGCGGTGTTTTGGGTGAGAATGGCGCCGGCGCAGATTTCAAACTGTTCCTGGTTTGAGATACCTGCGACTTTCGGTGAGGGATGATAGACCGGATGGAGTTTTCCCGACGGTGTAGTGGGCCACCAGCCCTGCGTGCCGTAATGGCGCAGGAGAATTTGATAGACTTTTTTTGGGGAAGTCATTTTTCATCAGTAGACTCTGCGAGACGTTTTGCGGTGGAGTTCGCTGAGTTTGAGATACTCGTCGGCGTTCCAGCGGATGTGGGTAAGCTCTTCGGGTTTCAGCGCGCGGATAACGCGGGCAGGGATACCGAGCGCGAGCGAACCTTTGGGGATGCGCGTATTGGGCGAGACCACGGCTCCTGCGCCCACCATGCAGTCTTCCTCCACAGTCGCGCCGTCAAGAACAATGGAACCCATCCCCACAATACAGTGGTCCATCACGCGGCAACCGTGCAGAACTACAGAATGCCCGACGGAAATGCCCTGTCCGAGCACAGTGGGTTTGCCGTCGTTGGTGTGAATTACGGTATTGTCCTGAATATTGGTATTGTCCCCGATAATGATTTCGTCCACGTCGCCGCGGAGCACGCAGCAGGGCCAGAGAGAGACGTTTTTGCCGAGCGTGACTTTACCGATGACTTCGGCTGTTTCGTGCACGTAGGCAGTGGGATGGATTTTGGGTTTATGGCCGTTGAATTCTCTAATCATAGAATTTCTCCACGAGACGGACAATCTGTTTTACGTCGGAGGATTTCAGTTCGGGAAAAATGGGCAGGGCCAGTATTTCCCCCGCGATTTTTTCTGATACGGGGAAGTCACCCGGCCTGTTTCCGACATATGCAAAACATTTCTGCAAATGCAGGGGAGTAGGATAATAGACTGCGGTAGCCACGCCGTGCTGTTTGAGATATTCAGCCAGTTCGTTCCGACGGGGAACGCGGATGGCGTAAACATGGCGCACACTTTTCACGTCCGGGCGGATTTTCAGAGTCTGGATATTGGTGTCGGCGAACAGTTTGTCGTAGAGGGCGGCGTTCTTTTGGCGGCCCGAGTTCCAAGCGTTCAGATGTTTCAGTTTTACCCGGAGAATGGCTGCCTGAAGAGTGTCCAGACGGCGGTTGTGACCGAGGACAACGTGTTCGTATCTGCCGGTGCGTCCGCAGTCGCGGTAAAGCCGGAGCTGTTGATAGAGCGCGCTGTCGTTGGTAGTGACCATACCTCCGTCGCCGCACGCGCCGAGATTTTTGGCCGGATAAAAACTAAAACAGGCCATATCGCCCGCGCTCCCTGCGGCGTGCCATCTACCATCGGAAAGTTTCATCTGCGCGCCATGCGCCTGGGCCGCGTCCTCGACCACTGCAATGCCGCGCTTTTTGGTGACTGCAAGAATGGCGTTCATGTCCGCGGGCTGTCCGAATAGGTGGACTGGGATGACAGCGCGGGTTTTTGAAGTGACGGCCTTTCTCATTTTTTCCACGTCAATGTTGGCCGTATCGTTTTCCACATCCACAAAAACTGGTTTTGCGCCGGTGACGCTGACGGCGAAGGCAGTGGCATAGAATGTAAATACAGGCACAATGACCTCGTCCCCGGGCCCGATATTCAGCGCGCGCAGGGACAGTTCCAGAGCGCCGGTGCCGGAATCCACCCCGACGGCAAATTTGGCTCCGCAGAACTGCGCGAACTCTTCCTCCAGTTTGCGCACATCTTCACCGAGGATAAAATCTCCGCGCTCAAACACCCGCCGCACCGCCTTTTCGACGGCAGGACGGACTTTGCGGTACTGTGCTTTAAGGTCAGCCAGCGGTATATTCATACAGTCAGTTGAATTTTCGATTATACCAGAATCCGAGACGGGGGACAAGCGCGGCGCAGGCAGGAAGGACCAGGAAAATCCGGGGAGGTGATTATATAACGGCTTTCAAAGCGGGACCGATATTCACTGCCGCACGCTTAAAAGACCGTGATACCGGCCGAGCCAATAAGGTAAGAGAAACAGGACGCCGTCGCCCTCGGTTTCGCCTCGATCGCCGGTGTCCAGGAGATAGGGGTCGCCGTTCCATCGCTGAATGCAGAACTCGTTGTAAGGCAAAACCTCCGCTCCCCGTGCCGCGCCCGACTCACGGTCACTGTGACTGAATTTTATACCGGGGCGCGAGCTGTTTTCCTTTCTCCAGTTAAGCTGTTCGCGCGGGAGTTCACGCAATGTCCGCAACGCATCTTCCAGACAACATCCGCTCTTCACAAAAATGCTGTAAGTGAAATTCCACCACGGGTTTCGTTCCTGCTCAACTTTCCGCCAGACATTTTCAAGACTTTTTTTGTAAATTTCGAGCAGGCGCAGGTCGGTCTCATATTTGAGCAGAGGATAAAACGCGGCAAAAGCCAACTGCACGTCGGACCTGCTGTTCGCGTCCAAATCGAGGACACCGGGTGAAAGCATATTATCCGCGTAACCATGCCGGAGGATGAGCTTCCGATATTCCCGCTCATATTTGGCGTCACCGGTAATATGATATGCGGTCTTCAGGTGAGAAAGAATTTCGAGTGAATTGAGTCCGCGTTCCGGACGCCAGTCCTCCCCATCGCGTCCGCCGTGAACCAGCTCGTTTCTGTTCAGTTGACGCGGATTCCACACGCCCCACCGTGTCGGCTTGCCGCCGGGACCGACGAGATACCAGTCATGACGGATGATATGGTCCATGATACGCGAGACACTGCGCCGGATATTTTTTCTGTCCGTATCGTCGGCGGCCAAATCATAATAGACTGAATATGCGAGAAAATGACCGACGAGCTCGTCCGAAGAAGTGTCACCTTTCCATTCCCATTTGCCCGACGCGTCCGGGAGCCATTCCCCATCGTAACCCTGCTTGGCCGACGTGCCTGCCGGAGCGATTGCGCGCGCGGGAAACCCAGAGATGCCCGTGATATTTTCCAGACGGCGGAGCGCCTCCATGCTTTCGCGTGCCCAGGCAAGGGTATCGGAACTGCGCGTCGCGTGATATTTGAAACTCATGGCCGCCGTGTACAGACCCGTCCAAAGACCATCGTTGTCGCTGGGATGCAGAACACCTCCCGCATCCGGATTGCCCGGTTCATGCAGCGACAGTTCGCGCACGTATCCGTCGGACACATGGCGAAGACGGATGACTTCTTCAAGATACTCGGCTTTATCTGCAAGTTCAGACGGCGGATTCGGCTCCGCGGTGAAAGAAGGAGGGCAAACTGACAGCAGTGCTAGGACAACTAAGTACGGCCGGACGTACGCTGTGAGGGACAACTTCATGAGCATGGAATACTTTTTGAACAGAATGGTGATTGTCCGCCGCAAAACGATGAAGTTTACGCCGCGCGCTTAAACCTGGGACTTTTCGGGTCATGTTCCAGCGTGTATCTATCGATGAGTTCTCTTATGAGACGCTGATACTTGGTATGATACTTGTGCGCAGCCCGCTTGAAATAATCAACGCTGGACTTGCTTAAATAGACCGTGACCCGCACCTTTTCATCCGCAAAAAGAATTTCGGGCGGCGGCAGAAAGTCCTTCACCACCCGCGTCCTGCCGACGGGCATGTCCAGTTCATGAGTTTTTTTCATAATTGTATTCTTTCCATCCGCCGTTAGAACATCAAAACATGCATATTAGCGGACGTTCACTGCAAAAAGTAAAGCGCGGCCCCGGTTCCGTTCACTTTACTTCTGACCTGCAAAAGATTTTCCCTGAGTTATCCTAAGCCCCTTCATGTATAGTTTTGGGACACGATAATATGCCTTCTTAGGGTCATGTTTCAGGAGTCCAATCGAAATAAAATCATCAACTACACGCTTCCAATCCTGACCATACAGCAGCTCCAAAGATTGCCCATTATGAATTGAATGTCCATCCTGCAATTTTTCGATATTGTTCCACATATGAGGGAACTCCGCTTCAAGATAGTTCTTTCGCTTTTGAACGGACAACTCCTCCAGTGCTTCTCTCATCGAATCAACACTCAAAAGATGTTCACGATTGCCCTTGTTGTGTTGGAATTTTTTGTATTCAATTCCCTTCGCCATATTTAGAAGATCGATTGTATCTCTAGGTGTTACAATATTGCTTCCATCCGCTAACATATTCAAGATCCAATCAAAAGTTTCCAGTTTCCCAATCTTATGGGGAAACACTCTATAAAAACACTCCGACCTATATGCGGGATCATTGTCCAATTTTGCAATGTCCACAGCAAAATGGCTGGCAATTTGGACATGTGCAAAAACTCTCTTTACTATAAGCAACAATAATTTTTCTCTATCCCAACGCATAGGGTCTGATGCACGATCCATCACATGAGTTAAGGCCGTAAAACCACCAGATGCCAATTGACTTACGATATCGTCGCGCAAGAAGATCTTAATTCTCAATTCATCGTGTGATAAATTGTATACTGCTTTCAACAATCCTTTAAGGCCGTTTGTTTCCTCGTCAGTATTTCTTGGGAAAACCTCATCCAAACGATCCAACATGACCCAAATTCTAAACCTGCTTTTTTTTAAGAGTGTACACAACGTATTGCGAATGTCTCCAACATAGGGTGGCTCACTCATATCGTTGGCGGATTTATTAAAAGTACAAGCAAGTTCTGGCCTAATTGATAGCAAACCATTGGGACTACCTGTTATTGAAATACCACCAGTTACACTGTCGGTTTTTTCAAATAGTCTAATTATTCCACCAACAACAGACATTAATGTTCTTTGTTGACCGTCAGAAATATGCAACTTGGTCCAGAGGGAATTTAGTGAATCTGCATCATCGCTATTTTTAACAATTGTTTGAAGAATTGGATCAGTATTTATTTTATCGCGAATCAGCGTCAAAAAATATAGCGTCCAAAAATTCTCGAATTCATTTGAGGAAAATTGTGAAAAGCTTTTTTTAAAATGCCGAAAGACAGGGTCGCCAGAAGATTCAACACCAAAAATGCAAAAAAGTTTATCTTCAGTGGCAAGATGTTCCCCCAACATATTCCACACTCGATAAAGTGCAGTTTTACCTGCGCCCTTAATTCCCCTAACAATGTCAATACGATCCTGCCACAAATCATAGAACTCCTGAGTTCGAATTTGCGCCTTCTCAAGGAGGGGATCTTTTTCTGCAGTAGTTGTTCCTACATTGAACAGCGCTATAAGACCTTCAAATTCACTTTGACCAATCATATTCCCCCCATTAACATAGCACTTTAAGCTAAAACGCCCTTAGATAATGTCCGTGGCCAACTTTAAGCAGTCCAGAGCGATTTATATTATTATCCAATATTATATTGACTAAATCAACGAATTTCCTCGATTGAATCAGTTTGACCACCTGCAGATTGTTTTGTAAAATTCATGGATATGAAAAACGTTAAAAAAGTGGTGCTGGCTTACTCTGGGGGGCTGGATACTTCCGTCATTATTCGGTGGCTTATCCAAAATTATCATTGCGAAGTGGTGGCTTGTTGTATTGACCTCGGCTCCATCGAGGGCGGGGAGAAATCGTTTGACGGAGTCCGAAGAAAGGCGCTGGCTACGGGGGCCAGCAAGTGTTATATTGTGGACGCGCGGAAAGCTTTTGCTGAAGATTTTATTTTTCCGGCTTTGCAGGCGCGGGCTATCTATGAGGGGAAATATCTGCTCGCCACGGCGCTCGCGCGGCCGCTCATTGCTCAGGAAGTGATACGTATCGCGCGGAAAGAAAAGGCGGACGCGGTGTCGCATGGGGCTACGGGTAAGGGCAATGACCAGGTACGGTTTGAGATTGGGTTCCGCACGATGATGCCGGGCGTGAAGGTTATCGCTCCGTGGCGGGAATGGGACATCCGGTCGCGCGAGGATGCGATTTCCTATGCAAAACAATTTAATATTCCGGTGCCGGTCACAGTGAGCAAACCTTATTCTTCCGACGCGAATATGTGGCACATCTCCTACGAAGGCGGTATCCTTGAAGATCCGGCGAATGCGCCGCCGGAAGAGATTTTCCAAATCACGGTGTCGCCTCAGCGCGCGCCGAATAAGCCGCAGAGAATTACAATCGGATTTGAAAAGGGCAGGCCGGTTTCGCTCAACGGAACCCGCAAAAGTGCGGTTTCGCTGATATTGGAACTGAACCGTATCGCCGGGAAACACGGGGTGGGACGCGTGGACCTCGTCGAAAACCGGCTGGTGGGTATGAAATCGCGCGGGGTGTACGAATGTCCGGCGGCGGTCGTGCTCTACACGGCGCACCGCGAACTGGAAGCGCTTACGCTCGACCGCGAAACTGCGCACTATAAAGACGCAATGGCCGGGCGGATGGGCGAGATGATTTATTACGGGTTGTGGTTCTCCACTCTGCGGAAATCGCTGTCCGGGTTTGTCGAGGAAACGCAGAAATTTGCAACGGGGTCTGTGACGCTCGAACTGTACAAGGGCAACGTGACGGTGATTTCGCGCAAGTCCCCACA
>CAYHWZ010000119.1:0-6925 GCA_964359975.1 uncultured Elusimicrobia bacterium
AGGAGATTGCCTTGACCTATAGGGAAAAAGAACGCATGAAGGTTGAGAAAGCCATCAAGGCGCGGGATGGGTCAGCAATAAGCCGGAGCGAACTGCTCAGGGAAACGCGGCTGTCAGTCAAAGACCTGGATCTGATTCTGGCAACGCTCCTTGAAGGAGAAAGGATAAAAAAGGAAGAACGGTTGAATGATATGCTTGTCGGCGCGGCCAGCAAGAAGGTGGTCTATATTTGGTGCCACGAAATGGCAGCGTAGCCGTGTCCCGGAACTTTTAGGGAAATCGGCATGGAAAACGGGGGTGCGTATTCCCGATTGCCACCCGTATGCCGAACACCTTTGGGAAAACGGCTTTTGAGATAGTAAATGGTATCCGTATTCCGGTATTCCATATATCACTATAAGCAAAGAAGTAAAGACTCACTGTATTGTAGATTTTGATTAAAATGTAATACCCCATGGGAAAACGGGGAAATCGCGGAAAACGGCTTGGGGAACGCAACTGCGGTGGGCAGTAATGCACCCTGATAACAAGGAAGACTGGTGGCACAAGGTATCAGTGCGTGCGAAACTCACGAGATAATTCTCGATAGCGGGTAATGTCCGATAGCACAAAACAAAGGTGGAGCAAAGGAGGAAAAAATGAAATTACTGCGGGTTGAGGATATTGAGAAGCGTTTGAATGTGAGCAAGTGGTCGGTGAGGCGGTATCTCCGGCAGGGAATGTTCAACCCTCAAAAGATAGGCCGGAGATGGTATGTAACGAAGGAATCGCTTGATAAATTTTGGGGGAGAGAATGACTTCACATCAGAGTGCGGATACGAACATGGAAAGTGTGAAGCCACGCGGTAATCCTCGAAATCTGAGGAAAGATGGTGCCCCCGGACATCGTGGCGCGGGCGGTCGTCCACCGGATGCTTGGAAAGCATGGGTGAGAGAAACGCTGTACTCACCAGAAGCCAGAAAGTTTATCGAGGATTTAGTAAAAGGAAATCCGATAGAAGAAAAGGCGATAGCCGGAAAAGATGGTGAAATTCAGATGATCAAAGTCCCGGCCCTCGCGGCGGTTCGATTGAAAGCTATTCAGTATCTCACCGAATACATCGAGAGTAAAGCGCCCACCGCTATCGGGACCGGAGATGATGGCCTCACTCAATTGGCAAACCTCTGGCGGGAACGTTACAAATGAAAAAGGGATTTGGACGTTATAGGAAACGGAAATCATGGAGAACGATAAAAGGTTTTTGAACATTCAAGAGCTGGCCGTCTATCTGGGGCTGTCCAGATGGACGATCTATAATCTGGTGAGCCAACGCCGGATACCGTTCATTCCGTTATCAAAAAGGACATTGAGATTTGACAGGGAAAAGATTGACAAGTGGATGGGAAGGCAAGAAGTAAAGACGGTAAATGATTTTATGCAGACTACCCCTTGACTGGCGTATGCCGATATGTTATACTGTTACTACAATGGACAATAAAGAACGGTTGAGAAGTCACCTTGAGAAGAAAGGGTTGAGTTTCAGCAAGTGCGCCCGGATACTTGATATGGACAAGGGCAGTTTGTGGCGATATGTTTCGGGATTAAGGGAACCGTCCGCAGAAGTGCGAAAGAAATTGAAACGAAAAATTGGGTTCGATTGGAAAGATGAATAAAACCGTTGGAATCTATCGGAGAAAAGACAGCCCCTATTGGTGGTTTGCCTTCAAGCTGTCTGGAAAAAGGCAGATAATGGGTTCCACTATGACCACCGACCGCAAACTTGCCCAGCAAATTTATGTTGCAAAGCGAAGCGAGTACCAAAAGATCGAGCACGGTTTTGAGCGGAAGTGCATTAAACTGGCTGATCTGATGAATGATTACCTTGAAATATATGCCAAACACGCGAAGGCCACTTACAAAAGCAACATCTTTATGCTCAAGAGAATGGGGAAATTCTTTGGCGATGTCTTTGCTCACGAATTGACTTCCGCCGATGTGGAAGGATATCGTGGCCATAGATTGTCCACAGGGGTTTCAAAATCTACCGTGAACCGCGAGATGGCTTTACTGAAACACGTTTTTAACAAAGGGATCGAGTGGGAGAAGTGTACGGACAATCCAGTCAGGAAAATCAAGTTCTACAGCGAGAAAGAAAACAAACGGACGAGGTATCTTGAGCAACACGAAAAAGTCCGGCTTCTCAACGCCTGCCCGACACCGACAAAACGGCTGGTATTTTTTGCGCTACAGACGGGCATGCGCCGGGGGGAGATACTGAACCTGAAATGGCCGGACCTTGATTTCAACACAAACCTGATTTGCGTGAGACATTCCAAAGCAAGGAAACCTCGTTTTATCCCGATAAACTCTGAACTCGAAAATATGCTAAAATCTATGCCCACAGCGTCGGAATATGTTTTCGGTACTGCGGACGGACAGGCGGGGTTTACTTTATACCGGAAACCTTTTGAGACAGCGATGAAGAAGGCTGGAATCTCGGATTTCAGGTTTCACGACCTGCGCCACTGCTTCGCTTCTGACCTTGTGATGAAAGGAGTTGACTTAAAGACTGTGAGCGAGCTTTTGGGACATTCGTCCACCGCAATGACTGAGCGGTATTCGCACTTAAGCCCGGCACACAAGCGGACGGCAGTGGAACTGCTGCCAAAGGGGTTGTTTTACTACGCTGATACTACGTCGGCTTTAGACGAAATCAGAAATTTTCAGATTCCAATAAATTTACCGTCGATAGCCAAGACAACCGGGCAGTTAGCTCAATTGGTAGAGCAAGCGACTCTTAATCGCTAGGTTACAGGTTCGATTCCTGTACTGCCCACAGATTTTTCTCACACACTGAACAATCGTACCAGGGGAGGTACCGGCTATGGCATGGATTCCAGTCCTGTTCGCGGCAGCAGCGGCAGTGTACGTCATCGTCACATACAATAGTCTCGTCCAATACCAGATGCAGGTGGACAACGCCTGGAGCCAGATAGATGTGGAACTCAAACGCCGCTGCGACCTCATCCCCAACCTCGTCGAAACCGTCAAAGGCGTCATGCAGTTTGAAAAAGAAACCCTCACCAAAGTGATGGAAGCCCGCAGCGCAGCCATGGGCGCCAAAGATATCAACACCCGCGTCCGCGCCGAAGGCGAAATCTCCGGTCTTCTCGGCCGTCTCATGGCCGTCTGGGAAAACTATCCCGACCTCAAATCCAACAAAAACGCCTCCCAACTCCAGGAAGAACTCACCTCCACGGAAAACCGCATCGGATATTCACGCAGTCACTACAATGATATCGTGGCCAATTTCAACACCCTTGTCAGCCAGTTCCCGTCCAACCTCGTCGCCGGCAGATTCAGCGCATTCGCCAAAAGAGAATTTCTTAAAACCCCTGACACAGAAAAAGAGGTCCCGAAAGTCAAACTGTAAATGTTCCACCCGCTGCCTGCCGAAACTGTCTTCGAGTCACAGCAGCAGTCCCGCAAAGACACCGCGCTATTATTCACCATACTGTTCATTACCTACATCAGCTTGTTCTGTCTGGCCGGCATCGTCCTGCTGTTCACCGTCACAGACACCAAGACAGCGCAATCCATCCTGAAAACCTCGCCCTATGAACTTGCCGCTGCCGCCATACTGACAGGACTCCTGACTGCCATCATCCATTTCCGTAAAGCATCCTCCGTTACCATCGGACAGATACTCGAGCAGATTGGCGCCCGGTCTTTTGATACAAAAGACGACTATCACAAAATATTCTCAAATCTGGTCAAAGAAGCCGAGTCCGCGTCCGGAGTCCGGCCCATCCAACCCGTTGTGCTCGCGTCCGGCGGATGCAACGCATTCTCTATTTCCGACGGCAAAGGGGGAAATGTCATCGGCATCACCGAGGGACTCCTCACCCGTCTCACCCGTCCCGAACTTTCCGCCGTCATCGCCCACGAAGCCGCGCACCTGGCCAACGGCGATTCACGTCTGTCCACTCTTGCCGGCTGCATCACCAACGCATTCAATTCACTCCTCCGCCTGAGCTCAAAAATCCGTTACAGCAAGACCGGACGCCCTTTCTACGGGCTCGGACAAGCCATTATCTGGGTCATCGCACAGGTCGGATCAGTTGTTTCACATATACTTCAAATGAGCATCTCGCGACAAAGAGAATACCTCGCGGATTCGCACGCAGTACAGATGTGCAAAGACCCTGTATCTATGCACCGCGCCCTGCAAAAAATTTCCCGGCAATACCGCGGCAGTCTTGAGTTGCCCGACCAGTTTGCGCCGGTATTCATACTGAACCCGTCCATCACCGCGCTCGATGAACAAAACAGCTTTTTTTCCGACCTGTTCAGCACGCATCCGCCGGTTGAAAAACGTCTGCAAAAACTGAAAACCTGGGCCAAAACAGACCTGCCCCCGCTGAAAGAAGAACCATCTTGCCAAGCACCGGACGTTCAATCATCCTCTCAAACTGCCGATGCCGCACCCGCACTGCCCTATCTCTTCAACATAAACGGCGCGTGGAGAGGCCCCTATACCCAGGACCAAATCCTTTCACTACCGGAAATCCAGCCCGCCACATGGAGCGCACCCGTCAACTCCGCCCAAGTCTCCCTTTCCGGCGACATCCCCGCTCTCTTTGCCCTTTTTGAAAAGCGCCTCTCCGGAACCGTCTGCAAAGAATCCTGCCCCAACTGCAAGACCCGTCTCATTGAAATGAAATACGAAAGTGCCCCAGTCATGAAATGCAGTTTCTGCGAAGGATACCTCCTGCGGCAGGGAATTATAGAACGTATCATCTCGCGCCGCGACCGCTTCTTTACCGATAAAGAAATCGAACATACCAAATCATCTGCCACCGCCCCGCCGCAAAGCGCGCACGAACTCGCATCACTCACTCAGATAATTTGTCCGTCCTGCAAGACCGCCATGCTCCGATGTTTCCATTCCCAGCTCACCAAAGTCGTCATAGACCGCTGCGTCAACGCCCTCTGCGGATGCGTCTGGCTCGACCGCGGCGAACTCGAAGCCATCCAGATTCTCATTGAACAATTCCAGTCCGAACCCAATACTTGACTAAAAAGTCGGGTATTGCTATTCTATCCGGGTGGATACATTTGCCCGAATGGAGGATTCATCGTCATGTCCGAATACAGCAAAGCCGCAAAATTAACTGAAATTGAGCCCGGCAAAGGAAAATGCGTTGAAGTCAACGGCAAACAAATCGCCCTGTTCAACCTGGGGGGAACTTTCCGCGCCATTGACAACACCTGCATCCACCGCGGCGGACCGCTCAGCGAAGGCGACCTCAACGGCGACAAAGTCACCTGCCCCTGGCACGGATGGGAATTCAGCGTTGTCTCCGGCGAAGCCGTCCACAGCCCCGCAGCCAAAGTGAATGCCTACCCGGTCAAAATAGACGGAGATGACGTCTTGGTCGAAGCATAATCCCCGGCAATAAACTAATCTTGACAAAAAAGTCAGGTATTGGTATAATCAAGTCAGGTTAAAACTATGAAAATCACCGCACTTCAGGAATACGGCATGCGCATTCTTCTCCAGTTGGCCGACGATGGGGACGAACTCAAACCCATGCGTATCCGCGCCATTGCACAGAAAGAAGCTCTGTCCATAGATTACGTGGAAAAAATCCTTTCCCGCATGAGAAAAGCCGGCCTGGTCAAAAGTGTCCGCGGGCTGAACGGCGGTTATGCCCTGGTGCGCAAACCGGATTTGATTACCGTCGGGGAAGTCGTTTCCGCACTCACCGAGCATCCCATCAATTTGAGCCATTTGAAACGCGACCTCTGCGGCCAGTTCACGGGCAACAACAGCGAGTGCACTCATCTACGCGGATGTTCCGTGCGTCAGCTCTGGAACATGGTCATGGTGCAGGTCTACTCCAACCTCGACCGCATCTCTCTCTCCGACCTGCTCGGAGACGAATCCACCGTGCAAGGCAGACTCAAGTTGCTGGCCGGAAGCAAAGATTCACCGTCAAACGGTAAACGCGGCCGCAAAATGGAAATGTCCGTATGAAAGCCGTTAAAGCCCGGAAAAAGAATCAGCACATCGAGCAGTTCACCAATGCCGAGTACAAATACGGTTTTATCTCGGATATCAAGTCTGACGCTGTTCCCAAAGGACTGAGCGAAGATACTGTCCGTCTCATTTCAGCCAAGAAGAACGAGCCGCCCTTTATGCTTGAATGGCGTCTTAAAGCGTACCGCCACTGGCTCACCATGAAGGAGCCCACCTGGCAGAACGTGCATTATCCGCCCATCAATTATCAGGACATCATCTACTATTCCGCGCCGAAAAAAAAGAAAAAACTTAAAAGCATGGACGAAGTGGACCCGGAAGTGCTCAAAACTTTTGAAAAGCTCGGCATCCCGCTCCAGGAACAGGCGCATTTCGCCGGCGTGGCCGTGGACGCAGTGCTCGACTCAGTTTCCGTCGCCACTACTTACAAGGCAAAGCTGTCCGAACTCGGCATCATCTTCTGCTCGTTCTCCGAAGCTGTAGTCAATCATCCTGATCTGGTGAAAAAATATCTGGGTTCCGTCGTGCCTTACTCTGACAATTTTTTCGCCGCGCTGAATTCAGCGGTATTCAGCGACGGTTCGTTCGTTTACATTCCCAAAGGCGTGCGCTGCCCCATGGAACTGTCCACCTATTTCCGCATCAATGCCGAAAATACCGGCCAATTCGAACGCACGCTGATTGTTGCCGAGGAAGGCAGTTATGTCAGCTATCTCGAAGGATGCACCGCTCCCATGCGCGACGAAAACCAGCTCCACGCTGCCGTAGTCGAACTGGTCGCGCAGGACAACGCACAGATCAAATATTCCACCATTCAGAATTGGTACCCGGGCGACAAGGACGGCAAAGGCGGCATTTTTAATTTCGTCACAAAGCGCGGCAAATGCGCTGGCCAAAATTCC
>CAYHWZ010000120.1:0-6921 GCA_964359975.1 uncultured Elusimicrobia bacterium
GGCGACCGGCTTGCGCGCGGTGAGTCCACTTTTATGGTGGAGATGCAGGAAACCGCCCGCATCCTGCACTGCGCCACTGCCCGCAGTCTGGTCATTCTCGACGAAGTGGGACGCGGCACCTCGACCTACGACGGCATTTCCATTGCATGGTCCGTAATCGAATTTCTCGCCAAACCTTTTCCGGAAAACAGCACTGGAAAAACTGCAGCACCCAATCCCGACGGGCCGGGACCCAAAGTGCTTTTTGCCACTCATTACTTTGAGCTCACGCACCTTGCCAGCGAAATGGACCGCGTAAAAAATCTCAATGTCCAGGCGAAAGAATGGAAAGATTCCGTCGTGTTCCTGCACCGCATCGCGCCCGGTCCCGCGGACAGGTCGTATGGTATCCACGTTGCCCGGCTCGCGGGTCTGCCGGAACCTGTGGTCAAACGCGCAGGAATTATTTTAAAAGAACTGGAACGCGAGCACCTTTCTGTGCTAAAATCTAAGTCTAAGACCCAACTCGATTTGCCCAATTTGAATGATTGAAGAACGACGCGAACATATCCGAGTCCCTGTCATGCGCAATGTGGGTGAACCCATTGAACTGCGCCTGGTACAGGACGGCAAAAAAATTTCCATCCCGGGATTCATTATGAATCTTTCCGCGGGCGGAATGGGAATTGTGGTGCTCGGCAATTACGGACATGTGCTCCACCTTGGCAACAGCTTCGACCTTGATTTGAAATTGCCCAAACTTTCCAGCCACCATGTGGAATGTAAACTCATGCGCGTGGCACAGGCAAAACACGCAGTAATGCATCATTCCGATCAGGAATGGTGGGTCGGGCTCAAGTTCACCAAAATCAAAAGTTCCGTCTCAGAACATATCAACCGCATGGCCGAAGACTGGAGCATCTGCGAAACCAAAATCCAGATGAAACTGCCCGATATCTGTTTCCGCCAGTGCGAGTACTGGGACATCTGCGAAAAACCCGTCAAAATCCAAACAAAATCCGAATGACTCCGAGTATCCGCGCGCTGGACGAACAGTCCATCCGGCAGATCGCCGCGGGCGAAGTGGTGGAACGTCCCGCCAGCGTGGTCAAAGAGTTGATTGAAAATTCGCTCGACGCCGGCAGCCGTCGCATTGTGCTGGAAATCAAGGGCGGAGGAAAAGAGCTTATCCGCATCGCAGACGACGGATGCGGGATTCAGCCCGCGGAAGTCGAGCTCGCGCTGGAACGGCACACCACCTCCAAAATCCGCAATTCCGACGATCTCTCAAATCTGTCCACGTTCGGGTTCCGCGGGGAAGCTCTGCCCAGTATCGCCTCTGTCTCCAAGATGGAACTGGTCACGCGGAGCGCAAATTCGCCCTCAGCCGTTTCCCTAACATTAGAAGGCGGCAAACTCGTTTCCAAAAAAGAATGCGCGAGAGCCCCCGGCACGACAATGGAAGTGCGCTCGCTTTTTTTCAACACGCCAGCACGGCTCAAGTTCCTCAAGTCCGACCCGACGGAAAAAGGCCGCATTTTAAAAGTCTTTGAAGAAATCGCGCTGGCTCACCCAGAAATTTCATTTGAAATAAAAATCGAACAGCGCGCAGCGGGCGAGTATCCGTCGCGTACCAAACCCATCCAGCGCGTCCTCGACCTATGGGGCGAATCTGTGGACGAATCCAAACTCGTGCCCATCCTTTTTGAACATCCGCAAATCCGCATCGAAGGATGGATCTCGTCGCCGGACGCGCATCAGCCGACGAAGAATCTGCAGGTGTTTTACGTTAACCGCAGGCCCATTGTGTCGCGGTTTATCTCGCACGCAGTGTACGAATCCTACCGCGATTGTCTGCCTGTCGGCCGTCATCCTGCCGCAGTGCTGTTCATCCAGATTGAACCTTCGGAAGTGGACGTGAATGTGCACCCGTCCAAACGCGAAGTGAGGTTCCGCAACGAGCATCCGATTTACGAAGCCATTGTCCGCGAAATAAGGGCAAAGCGGAGTTCGGGTTCAGCCGCACCGAATATATTCGAGCCTGCGGCTGCATCTGCCGGTGCATCAATCATGTCTGCGCCTTCTCCGACAGAACAATCTGCCCGATATCAAACTCAACCCGCGTTTTCCCAAAACGCACGCTCCGAATCACCAATACACACTCATGCTCCGGCAGTCCAGCAGGAAACCCGCTTTGAAAATCATCCCAGAGTTTTGTCCGTGTTTCATTCGCTCTACGTGCTCGCTGAACAAGGGGAAAACCTCATGATTGTGGACCAGCATGCCGCCGCCGAGCGCATACTTTATGAAAAGTTCCGCGCCGCATATTATTCCGACGACGCTGTCCCGGCGCAGACCATGCTCGTGCCCTATCTCTGGCACGTCACTTTGGAACAGGCGGAACTGCTCGGCCAACATCTGGAACTTTTCCGCAAGATGGGATTTGCCATGGAACTTTTCGGCGAAAAAACTTTCCGCATCAACGAGTGCCCGGCGCTGGTGCCTGAAACCGGCATCAAAGAAACGCTGGACGAAATCCTTGCCGCGCTGGAAAGTCAAAAGTCGCCCACTCTGGCTGTGGAAGATAAAATCATGCACGCCGCCTGCAGAGCTGCCATAAAAGCGAACGACCGTCTGTCCAACCGCGAACTGGAAGAACTCCTGGCTGAACTCGCCCGCTGCGCCAATCCGCACACCTGCCCGCACGGCAGACCGACCATGCAGGTCATTTCCCGTCAGGAACTCGACAAAAAATTTGGCCGCACCTGAACCTTCTTCCCCTATTGCGGTCATCGTCGGCGCAACCGGCGTGGGAAAAAGCGCCGCAGCCCTTTCGCTCAGCCGGAAAATCCGCGGCGAACTGGTCAACGCGGATTCGCGGCAGATTTATAGACATCTGAACATCGGCACATCAAAACCCGCGGAAACCGAAATACAAGAGGCGCCACACCATCTCTACGATTTCCTCGACCCGCACCGCGCATACAACGCCGCAGAGTACGCGCGCGATGCGAGCTGCACTATCGAAGCTGTTTTTTCACGCGGCAACATTCCCATCCTCGTCGGAGGCACCGGCCTCTATATCCGCGCCCTGTTCGAAGGGTTCTCGCCCATGCCTCCGGCAGATACCGCGCTCCGCGAAAAATTGCTGAAAGAAGCTGAACAGCACGGCAGAAAATATCTGCACAACAAACTTGCTGAGCTCGACCCTCAAAGCGCAGCGCGTATCCCGCATCAAAATATCCAGCGCGTGGTAAGAGCGCTCGAAGTCTGCACGCTCACCGGCAAACCCATGTCGCATTCTCACGATGTTAAATCCGAGCCGGTCACCCGCCGGAAACGCAAGATTTTTGGTCTGATGTGGCCGCGGGCTGAGCTTAAAGCACGCCTCATCGAGCGTACCCGCCGCATCATCCCCGGTATTCTCGCCGAAACCGAATGGCTGCTCGCGCACGGATACTCTCCCGCCGACCCCGGTCTGCAAAGTCTGGGCTACAAAGACGCAGCCGAATTTTTGAGCGGCGCAATATCAAGGGAAAAGTTCGAGCAGTCCGTGCTGACCGATACTCTGCAATATTCCAAACGCCAGATGACCTGGTTCCGCAAAATGCCGGACGTGCGATGGATACCGTGCGCCGAACCGTTCGATGCAAACCGCGTTGCCGACGAAATCGCGCGCGATATGATATAATTTTCTAATGGAAAAAGTCTTCCTCGCAGGACTGCACCTGAAAGGTTCCGCACACAAACTCCGCGATGCAAACGCTTCTCTGGACGAACTGGCACGCCTTGTAGACACCGCAGGCGGCACTGTGGCTGGACGCACGCTCCAGCAAGCCGATTCGCCCAACCCGTCCACGTTCATCGGAAAAGGCAAAGTCGAAGAACTCCGCAAAATGGCGCTTGCCAAACAGTTCAGCACTCTTGTTTTCGACGACGAACTTAAACCCGCCCAACAGCGCAACCTTGCCGAAATCATCCCTGTCAAAGTGCTCGACCGCACCAGAGTCATTCTCGATATTTTTGCAAAACGTGCCCATACGCGCGAGGGAATCCTGCAGGTGGAACTGGCCCAGCTCGCCTATCTTTTGCCGCGCATCACCGAACGGTACGGCACTTTCGAACAGCAGGTCGGCGGTATCGGCACGCGCGGTCCGGGCGAACGTAAACTCGAAATGGAAGCGCGTCACATCCGCGACCGCATGGCTCTCCTGCGGAGACAGACTGAAACCGTGCGCCAGCACCGTGAAATCGCGCGCGAAAGACGTCACCGCGTGCCGCTTCCCATCATCACTATCGTCGGATACACCAACGCCGGAAAATCCACTCTTCTCAACAAACTGGTCTCACTTTCCGGCGAGAGCGCGCACGAAGTTTACGCTGACAACAAACTCTTTGCCACGCTCGACCCCACTACTCGGCGCATACGTCTGCCCGGCGGACGCTGGGCGTTGTTCACCGATACCGTCGGATTCATTGACAAACTGCCGCACAACCTGATCACTGCATTCCGCGCCACGCTTGAGGAAACGCTCGACGCAGACCTGCTCATTCACCTATCCGACGCCAGCGACCCACGCCGCGCACAGCACTCGGAAACTGTTTCCAAAACGCTCCGCTCCCTGCAAAAAGACGGCGCGGATACGCTCAGCAAAATCGTCACTGTCTATAACAAGATAGACCTTTTGACCGAACACGAACACGAATTTCTGACCGAATCGTCGTCGCAGTCCGGCGAACCTGCCGTACAGCCCATTCTCATCAGCGCCAGCCGCGGCGAAGGGCTCAAAGAACTGCTCCGCCGCATTGAAGTCCTGCTCCTCGGACAAATGGTGGAGACTGACCTTTACATCCCGTTCCGCAAGTCCGCCGTGCTGGAATCGCTCTACCGTCTCGGTCAGGTCGAGACTATCTCGCACCGCAAGCAGGGCGTCCAGCTCCATGTCCGGCTCCAGCAGTCTCATCTTGGCCGCATACAAAAAATCTTGTCGGACCGTGCGCGCGCATGACGCTGGCCAACCGTATCACCATTCTCCGCATTGTCCTCATACCTGTCTTCATGATTCTTTACCTGCAGAAAACCAAATATCCGGCGCTGAATGAATGGGCTCTTTCCGTGTTCGCCTTTGCAGTGCTGACGGACATGCTCGACGGACTGGCAGCTCGCATGCGTAAAGAACAGACACCGCTCGGCACTTTTCTCGACCCGCTTGCGGACAAACTCCTGCTCACCGCATCGTTTGCCGCGTTCGCATACGTCGGCGAAATCCCGGTCTGGATATTTGTCACGGTTTTTTCACGCGACCTCATCATTGTGCTCGGCTGGGCCATCATCTATATCCTCACCCATTCCGCCGATGTCCAGCCGCGCCCGCTCGGCAAACTGTGCACATTCCTGCAGATGGCTTCGGCCATCGGATACCTGTTTCCCGTGCCGCTGGAAATCACCGTCTGGGTAGTGCGTTTAATGCTGCTCGCCACTTTTGTTTCAGCCGTGGACTATATCACCAGCGGAAGCAAAAAGCTGGAACTAGTGCCTCATTGAGTCCTGCCGCCTGGATTGTCATTCCCGCGCTCTCCTATCTTGCCGGTTCAATACCGACCGGATACTGGATGGGACGACTGATTAAAGGTATCGACATCCGCGAACACGGGTCCGGTAATCCCGGCGCCACCAACGTGTTCCGCACCGTCGGAAAATCAGCCGGTATCATCACACTGCTCATTGACGCACTCAAAGGATACCTGCCTGCATTTATCGTCATGCAGATTGCACCGCACAATCCGCTGCCCGCGACTGTTGCCGGACTTTCAGCCATTGCCGGCCACAACTGGACTTTTCTGCTCAATTTCCGGGGAGGCAAAGGCGTGGCCACATCCGCAGGATTTTTTATGGCGATTTTGCCCGGACCGACCGGCATTGCGCTTGCCTGTTTCGCATTGACACTGGCGCTCACCAAACGCGTGTCGCTCAGCTCCATGACCGGTTCCGCCTCACTATGCATCAGCGTGTGGTTCATCACCGGTTCGATTTTTTATACAGGACTTGCCGTTGCCTGCGCACTGCTCATATTGGTGATGCACCGCCGCAACATCGGCCGTCTTATACGTAACGAAGAACCCAAAATATCTTTCAGGGGGAATAAATGACCGAACAAAAAATCTGCGTGCTCGGCGGCGGTTCATGGGGCGCCACAGTGGCGTCTCATCTGGCGAAGAAAGGTCACAATGTTGTGCTCTGGGAATTTTTCCAGAAAGTGGTGGACAGCATAAATCAGACCCGCTCGCTCCCCACACTCCCGGACCTGAAAGTGCCGGACAATCTCAAAGCAACCTCGGACATGGGCGCCGCACTCAAAGATGCGCAAACCATTTATTCAATCGTACCGTCACAGTTCGTCCGCTCCACCTGGGCTCAGGTGAAAAAATTCAGCCCCAAACCCGAAATCGTCATCAGTCTGACCAAAGGAATCGAACAGGAAACTTTGAAGAGCATGATCGGTGTAATTGAAGACGAACTGCCCGCCGCGCGCGGCAAACTCGTCGTAGTTTCCGGCCCCAGCCACGCCGAGGAAGTCTGCCGCGAAATTCCCACCGCCGTAGTCGCAGCTTCACAGTCCAAACAGGCCGCCGAATCCGTCCAGCAAATGCTTGTGACGAACAATTTCCGTGTGTACACCAACCCCGACGTGACCGGAGTCGAACTCAGCGGCGCGCTGAAAAATATCTTTGCCATTGCCTGCGGCGCCTGCGACGGACTCGGACTCGGCGACAACACGAAATCCGCGCTCATCACCCGGGGCCTGCACGAAATGGTCAAACTCGGCACAGCCATGGGCGGCAAAGAAGTCACCTTCTACGGTCTGGCAGGAATGGGCGACCTGGTCGTCACCTGTTTTTCCAAACATTCGCGCAACCGTCTCATGGGGGAAAAAGTCGGAC
>CAYHWZ010000121.1:0-6876 GCA_964359975.1 uncultured Elusimicrobia bacterium
AAGGTGCAGATGTTTCATCATGGTGACTATTTTCACCCCCACCTGACCTCCCCCCTCAAGGGGGAGGAAGATTCATATCTAAAGTTCGGGGCTTAAGACGGAGTCGTGTCGGGTTTAGAAACTTGTGTTGAGGCCGAAACGGTAGGTGTTGCCTAAGCGTCCGTAGGGGACCCAGGCAAAGTCCAGGCGGTATCCCTGCCAGGCGAATCCCATGCCGAAACTGATGGAGTTGACGCCTGAGATATCGTTGGCTGTAGTGGTGTTGTACCCGCCGCGGAAAAATATCCGGTGTTTGTCCGTTACATGCTGAGTATACTCCGCGCCCACGGCAGCATTGGGTTCGTTGTCTCTCGGAAAGTTCACGTCCAGCGCGGCTTTAAGCGGGACTGCGAACTGGTAACCCGTGCCGAACTTCAGATTGAACGGCAGGTTGTTGGACTCGGACTGGAACTTGATCTTGCTGCCGATATTCTGAGCGCCTGCGCTGAAGCTGAGTTTCCTGTTCTGCTGCCACAAAATGCCCAAGTCCACTGCTCCGGCATTGGCTGTTTCAATCACGCGCGAACGTATCCACTTGGCTCCCAGTCCCAGACTGACGTATTGCTCTTCGGCCATCTTAAATCTCTTTGCATATCCGAACGTGGCCGCAAGGTCGGAGAACCGGATAGAGCCGTGACTTTTACCCAGCGAATCAGTCTCATTGATTTTGCCTGAGACCAGATACTGCGCCCCGACGCCGACACTGCCGATATTGCCGAGGGGTTGTGCGTAAGCCGCGTAATCGTAATAGAACCCTTCCAGAAAGTTGGCGTGCATCAGGGTAACAGTCCGCTTTTCCAGAGAAGCGATACCGGACGGGTTCCAGTAAATCGAATCCGCGTCCTGCGGTATGGCCGACCCTGCCTGACCCATGGCCGTGGCGCGCGCGCCTGCTCCCATCATCAGGAACTGCGCTCCGGACGTGCCCACACCATTTGACCCGGCCCACAATCCTGTATGTGACAGCAGAATCAATCCCAGGATTCCGACAGTCGAACGTACCATTTTCATGTCCTTAAATATAGTATTCATCGTTCCACCCCTATGACGATTGACTTTTTGCTGTTGTCCGCGCCCTCGATGAGCGCGATGTATCCGCCGCTGCCCACCCACTCGTTGCCGCGGTTGCGTCCGTCCCAGAGCGCGAGACCCTGCGCGTTCGCTTTCAGTTCGCGTACCAGCTCGCCGAGATAGGTGTAGATTTTGACGCTGGCGTTTTCGTTCAGATTGTCAAAAGACATCTGCGTGTGACCCAGATGCGGGCGCAGAGGGTTGGGGTAGACTGCACATTCGTTGACATTTGCGGCCGCAGTTTTTGACACCACGCGAAACAAGCTGAAATGGTTGGTATATCCGGTGATGGACTTGTTCGCGCTGTCCACGGTAGTGCGCATGGGAATCCAGATATCTTTGTCCGGGTCATAGCGCACGACTTGCAGGAGCTCTTCGCGTGTGCCGGCCAGGTCTGCTGTCTGGTATCCGAGAGTCAGCGGCACTTCCACGCCCGGCTGGACCGGCTGGTCCAGATTCACTTCCAGTCCCAGGTTAAGAGGTATGACGGACTGACCGCCCTGCGATGCGACTGATGCAGGATACCGTTGCGGGATTTGCAGTGTCACTCCGACCTGCTGAGTGAACGCGGATGCAGGCAGATTGACTTTAATGTTGCGGCCTGCGTTGATGAGTTCCATCTGAATACTCTTGTCCGAGTTTGGCACGAATCCGGTCTGGATATTCTGTGCCGCATCATCCGCTGTGAGGGAAAAATCAAGGGCATTGTTGCGGATAATAACGGACAGTGTTCCCGAACTCGCCTTGGCCTCCACTCCGGAAATTGTTACGGGCATCGATTCGGAACTGGTCACTACAAGACCATCGGCATTCTGGATAATGTTCACGTTCTGATGGGATTCGCGGCTGCGGACAGCGGCTCCGTTGCTGAACTCGATTGTTGCGGAACCTTTACAGATAAGTTTGACGCGTCCATCTTCCAGATACTCCTGTGTCACTCCGGGTCCTTGAATATTGGCTTTGCCGTGCGGCAGAGAGACTTCGGCTCCGTTGGATCCCACTTTGCTTACCGGAAATGTGGTTGAAACTTCCGTGCTGTACCCGCTGACAGTACTGTCGGGATTGCCGGCGCGCACGCGGAACTTGTACTGGACATTGGACACCAGCCCGCCTCTGACAAAGGTTGTCTCTTTCAGTTCTCTGGCAAAGGGCACAATCACATTGAAATTGTCTGTGCCATTAGCTGCGGCGGAGATTTCGTAAATCGGTGTGCCGGAATTTCCGTTCGCGTCCCATGTGAGAGTAAGGTTCCTGCCCCCGGCATTGCTGAGCGCAAGACCCGACGGTTCATTCAGCAGAGTGCGCGCGGAGACCCGCCGCTGATGGACCAGGTCTGTTTCAGTCTGCACCACAATCTTGCGAGTGACATGCTGATTGGGGGAAAGTCCGCTCTCGGTCCACGACAGCACATCCGAAGTCAAATCACCGGACTTGCTGACCCCGCTCTCGTCCGTCAATGAATAGTACGAGGCGTTGGGGTACAGAGACCAGTTCCACTGGATGGAATTGTTGCTGATAATGCCGGTGCGGAGTGCGGTAGTGTCGGGCGCATCGTTTTTGTCCGCGGGTTTGGTGCGTCCGATTTCCTGCGAGAGGAATAGATTGCCGTTCGCATTGATTTCCACTAACTTGCGCATGTACGTGGTGTTCGGCAGCAAACCAGTTTCCACCCAGGCGAATGTGACAGTGCTCAAAACGGGCGACTTCACATTGTCGTCTCCGTCGGTAACTTTGAACCCGGTCGCTTCTTCCGAACCAGCGGTCCATTCCCACCGGATAGAACTGTTGCTCAGCGGCACGGATTTCAGCTTTGTGTTGCTGACAGTGCGCGCAGCCACAGAAGACTGGAAAATATGGTTCACCCCGTCGTCAGAGACCCAAAGTCCCCGAGTGTAGAGCGTATTGGGTTCAAGATTGATCTCCACCCATTGACTAAGATTTCCATTCAGATTGCCGGACAAGACATTGTTGCCGGAGTCTCTGATCTGGTAGTTTTGGGCATTGGGATAATCCGTCCAATGCCAGCGGATGGTCTTTGTATTTTGCACAGAGGCCGACAAAGTGGAAGGTGCTCTGTGTGTGATGGAGATGCTTTTAAGAGACGGTGTCAGCGACGCATCTGTCCCGCGAGTTAAATCCACCCGGTACTGGACGTACCGGCCATTAACATTAATGTCCGCGCCATTCTGCCGTTCCACAAACTCCACATTTGTAGTCGAATTTGTGAGTCCGGCCGCAGTATAGACCTTGATGGAACTTCCCGCAGGCAGGGCGTCCTGAACCCACTCGACCTTCTGTATATTCCGCGCTGCGCCCAGGTCAATCACAGGTGAATAATAATTCCCGCCCGGCGCCATGGGAATTTCCGGTTCGTACCTGTAAATATTGCTGGTCGAGGCGTAAGGCATGTGATAGAGGAAATTGTTGTCAGTGAACAATTCGTTATTTCCTCTTAGAAATGCTGCCGTAATCGCTTCGCGCGTCAGTGGGGCGCCAAACTTTCCGTCGGGCAGTAAAGGCGCGGAGTGGATTCTAGTGTCTTGAGTAGCGTTGCTTCCAAAAGCGTACAGTTTGTTATTCAGCACGGCAAGGGAAGGTATGGAGAAAGTTCCGACGTCAGGGTTGTCCCTTGTCTCCAACAGACTGACACTTCCATCGTCAGCGACCGTGTAGACCCATATCGTGTTAAATTGGGGCTTGACGATATAGATTTGTTTTGCATTTCCCAGCGCCATGGTGCGGGCCACAGTGAAGTTCTCAGCAGTTATGCCCGCGGACTTGGTCCAACTAGTGACTCTGCCGTTCCCGTCCAATGCGGCTCTGGAAATATTATAGTGAGTCGAATCCACAGTATAAGACGCAAAAAGATATCCGTTGGCCACAAACAAATAGCGGTTATTTCGCGTTCCAGTTTCAAAGGGTTGATTGCCTTCCGGAAAATCTTCATTCCCCGCTTCCCAAGTTCCGAGCACGCCGTTCGGTCCGATATCGGATATTTCAAAGTTGTTGGTGGTATCGGTGCGCAGTTTGTACATACGTCCATTCAAATTTGCCATGCTGACTTGACCGTTCACATTGAAGTTTGACGCGCTTTCGTCTCGCCAAACTCCCAGAACGCCGTTCACCAATGGCGCGCTTCTCATCACTGAATTGGGCTGCAAGCCGAATCCGGAAACATAGAGACGATTGTTGACGACCAACGCTCCTCCGCCAGCGTAGTTGTTGATATTCACGAAACTCGTGTCAGCGGGAAAGTCAATATTGAATGAAGTGAAATTTGCGTCTGTAGGGCTCTTCCCATTTGTAAACAAGGCAAACCATTTGCCCTTTGTGACCCAGGGTATAAAACTGCGTATCAGTTTTGTCTGGTTGATGCTGGACGAATTCCCGATTGATTCCCACACCAAGTTCCCGTCCGTGACGGGTGCGGTGTAGAAAGTCTGAATATCGCCCGACTCCGCAGCCAGGTTTCCGGTAGAGAGATAAACCCTGCCGTCCGCGACAAAAATCGAGTTGGCATTATTGAACGAACCCTGCGCATCGCCCCAAGCTCCCACCCTGCCGTTGTTCTGAATAGGTGCTCTGCGCACAGTGTCATTAAAGACCGCGTACAGAGTTCCGTTCCAAACTTTCGCCTGGACAAAACCCGCAGGCAGACTGGTCTGTTCTTTGGTCCAGCTCAGGATTTCGCCGGTGGTACGGTTCAGTTCAGCCCGATAGATATCTGTTTGTTCATTGCCATCTTTGTCTTGCCCGCCGAGGAGGTACAGCCGTCCGTTCCATGCGGCCAGAGAATGTTTCTTCAATGCTTTGGGCAGGGACTGGTTGGCGGCGCTCCATACTCCGACGGAACCGTTGCTTTGAATAGATGAGATAAAAACAGTTGACACGGGATCGTCCTGTGTGTTGGCCGCACCTCCGGCTACATATAGGAATCCATTCCAGACGGCTGCGGCATGATACGCCCGCGCCTGCGGCAAACTGTTGGACTGCGCGGAAAATGAAGGAATAGTAAAACCGTTTGGAATCACTGCTTTTGCGACGGCTGTCACCGAATCTGAGTTGCCGGAACGTGCGGCGTTTCCGCCAAAGTAGTATAGATTGTCATTATATTCCACCATCGCCATTCCAAATACCTGTGTTACCCCGGCGCCGCCCAATTGATGGTTGCTGAAACTGGACATTCGTTTGAGTTGTGTTTTAAGTGTAATGGAATCGGTCTTGGTCACGCTGGTCCCCATGGTGGTATAAGAGCCCTTGATAAAATCCGCAGTTGTATTGTGCGTAATGACATCTGCGCTGAGATTCCCGCATGTGAAGACGAGAACTGAAACAGCCGCAACACTTTGAAGACATTTTCTTACTGACTGGCGGGAATGACGTCCGGTGCGTGTGATGATGCTGATATTTTTCATGCTGACCCCCAAAGATGCTGCGCCGATACTTCGGCCAAATACTTTAAAATCATATCACGTATCAGGCAAATATTGCCTTAACAAATTGTTACATTTTTGTAACTTTTACGACGGTAGTGTCCCGATTTTGAGGTTTTGGAAATAGGGTCTGAAACTGAGCTAAAATAAATTGCCGGATATGATAAACTACATGGATGACTGGGAAATCAGATGTGATTGTCCTCGGTGCCGGGGCTGCAGGGCTGATGTGCGCGATTGAGGCGGGGAAACGCGGCCGGTCGGTCCGTGTGCTGGAACGCGCGGACAAAATCGGGAAGAAAATCCTGATTTCCGGCGGCGGGCGCTGCAATTTCACCAATCTCTATTGCACTGCGGATAATTTTATTTCTGAGAATCCGCATTTCTGCAAGTCCGCGCTGGCTCAGTTCACTCCGCAGGATTTTATTGCGCTGGTTGAAAAGCACGGGATAAAATATCATGAAAAAAAGTTGGGGCAGCTTTTTTGCGACCAGAGCGCGAACGAGATTGTGGGGATGCTCCACAGCGAGTGCCGCGAGGCAGGTGTGAAGATTGAATTGAATTGTAATGTGTCGGAAGTTTTGAAGTCAGGTGCGTTTACTGTGCGGACTGGCCAGTGTGAATTTGAGGCGGAGTCGCTGGTTGTTGCAACCGGCGGGATGTCTATTCCGAAAATGGGGGCTACGGCTTTCGGCTATCAGATTGCGGAACAGTTTGGTTTGGAAGTTGTACCGTGCCGGCCTGCATTGGTGCCGTTGGTCTGGAGCCGGACGTATTTGTCGTATTTTCAGGAGTTGGCCGGGGTTTCGCTGGACGCTGCGGTGCGGTGCGGGAAACGGGTATTCCGCGAGCAGATTTTGTTTACGCACAAGGGGTTGAGCGGGCCGGCGATCCTGCAGATTTCTTCTTATAGGAAGGGGGACGAACTGGTTGTGATTGATTTGCTGCCGGGCAAGGACATTCTGGACGAACTGATTGCCGGGCGGAACGCGAACGAAGATGTGGGGAAAACACTGGCGCGTCATTTTCCGAAAAGTTTTGCGCTGAAATGGGCGGGGCAGATACCGGCGAAACCGCAGAGCGTTTATTCGGACAAAGAATTGCGCGCAATTTCGAAATCTTTGCACGAATGGGAAGTGTCGCCGGCCGGGACTGAAGGGTATGACAAGGCCGAGGTGACGGCGGGCGGCGTGTCCGCAGCGGAATGTTCGTCGAAGACAATGGAATGTAAAAAGGTGCCGGGTCTTTATTTTATCGGTGAAGTGATGGATGTGACGGGCCATTTGGGCGGGCACAATTTTCAATGGGCGTGGGCGTCGGGTTTCGCGGCAGG
>CAYHWZ010000122.1:0-2063 GCA_964359975.1 uncultured Elusimicrobia bacterium
ATAGTTCTCATGTTCTGCGCGTTCGACTGCGCGCCGAAAATCGTGAGGATGCACGGGAAAGGCGAGGTGGTTTTGCCGCAGAACAGGGATTTCGGGAAATTGAAGAAACTGTTCCCGGACCTGCCCGGAGCGCGCGCCGTGATCCGCGCCAAACTGACCCGCATCAGCGATTCGTGCGGATATGCAGTCCCGCGCTACGATTTCGCAGGCGAACGCGACACACTGACCCGCTGGGCAGAATCATCCGGCCCCAAAGGCCTCGCAAATTACCGCACAGAAAAAAACCGCAAAAGTCTCGACGGTTTGCCGGGGCTGGAGTAAGTCTCACTACTGTACCACTCATCCATCAAAAGAGGTACTGAGAGTTCTCCAAATACGCCGACCTCATCTTGCGGCCCTCTGCGGCATAATTTGGCCTTTTTCGTGCTAAAATGATAAGATATTTTATTCGCGATTCTTGTCTTGAAAGTGAGGGAAAATGTTTGTACTTGCAGGTGACTTTAAGCGGCGTCAGGTCGGCTCTCTGCCGAAACACTGGTCCACGCGGCCTATTCTGGCCAGAATTAAAAAATCTCTTTTCGACATTCTAAAAACCCGTCTCGCAGGAGCGCAATTCCTCGACCTGTTCGCAGGCAGCGGGTCCGTCGGGCTGGAAGCTCTTTCGCGCGGCGCGGAAAAGGTGATCTTCGTTGACGCGAATCCGCAGTGCGCGAAATGGATTTCCAAAACTGTGTCGGAAATCGCAGGCGAAAATGCGCGCGCACGGTGCAGTGTGATGTGCAGGGACGCGTTCAGCGCGATTGATTCTCTGCACGAAAAATTCGACCTGGTGTTTTCCGGAGCGCCTTATGTGGACAAAAATAAATCCGCGCTTTTCTTTATTGACCGGCTGCTGGTTGAACTGGACCGGCGCCATACGCTGAAAATCAAAGGATGGTTCATTGCTCAGCATCAGCAGAAGGAAACTTTTACGCCGGGTGCGCATTGGGATTTTTTCCGTCAGGAAAAGTACGGGGATACACGGCTTTCGTTTTTTGAATATGTTGGACCGCGTTAAATTTCTTTTCCGTAAACTGTTCGGGATCCGGCCTGCGCTGGAACTGTCCTTCTCCAAAATTTCCGCATACCGGTTCTGCCCGTGGAAGTACAAGCTGCTCTACGTGGACGGTATGCGCGTACCTCCGAACCCTTACATTTCGCTCGGTCTTTCCGTGCACAAGACTTTGGAGGAGTTTCACCGCAACGGGCGCAGGAATCTGGATGACCTGCTCGACACGTACAATCAGGTCTGGGTGAACGAAGGGTTTCAGAATCCTCAGCAGACCATGCACTTTTACGAAAAGGGCGAGCGCATGATACGGGAATATTATGAATGGCTGAAAGAACGCAAGTCCGAAATTGTGGCAGTGGAAAAGGAGTTCCGCTTTCCTGTGGGCAAACGGATCTTGCGCGGGATCATTGACCGTATTGACCGTCTGCCCGACGACACTTACGAAGTGATTGACTACAAGACGCACGCGGAAATGTGGGACCAGGCGCGGGTAGACTCGGACCTCCAGCTCACGCTCTATGCTATCGGCTGCGCGAAGGTGCTGGGCACGGAACCGTCAACTTTAAGCTATTTTTTTCTTGCGCACAATCAGGTGGTTAGCACTCAGCGGAGCGAACAGCAGAAAAAGGACGCGATGAAAGAGTTTGACGTGGTCGCGGGATTGATTGAAAAACAGTCGTTCCCGCCGGACACTGCAAAATGCGTGAAGTGCGATTTCAAGTTCACCTGCAAATATTCAGTGGAGAAAAAACGGAATGGCCAACAATAGAATTGTTCAGCTCACAGTCATTAAAATCGGCGGACGGCTGCTGGCGGAATCTCTGCGCGGGAAACTTGCGCGCGAGCTGGCGCGGTATCTGCGGAAACATGCGGCCATTCTCGTGCATGGCGGCGGGAATGAAGTGACGGAATTCTGCAAAGAGATGGGTATCCGCACGCGGTTTGTCGGCGGACGGCGGTTTACGGACGCGAAGACGATGGAAGCGGTGGAACTGATCCTCGCAGGGAAAGT
>CAYHWZ010000122.1:2073-6858 GCA_964359975.1 uncultured Elusimicrobia bacterium
GTGAGCGCTTTGCGGCGCGCGGGCGTGAACGCGGTCGGGATGAACGGACGCACGGCAGGCAGTGTGCAGGCGCGCAAGATGCCGGGATTGGGACTGGTGGGCCGGCCCGAACGCGCGCGTACGGATTTTTTGAAATCGTTGACAGGGAATAGGTACGTGCCGGTATTTTCACCGATTGCCTCTGACGGAAAGGGCGGCGCGCTCAATATTAACGCGGATGATTTTGCTTCGTTTCTGGCGGTGAATCTGAAAGCCGGGCGGCTGGTTTATTTTACGGACGTGCCCGGCATTTTGGACGGAAAATCGCAGACGATTAGCGGCATTTCACCGAAATCCGCAGGCGGGCTTATCCGGTCCGGTGTGGTGACCGGCGGGATGGTACCCAAACTTCAGTCCGCTGTACTGGCTTTAAAAAAAGGTGTGAAGGAAATCTGGATTCTGCAGGGTAAACTGCCTCTCAACAGCGCGCGCGGCACGGTCATCAGCAACACGCCGAAACATGCGAAACAACCTTTTAAATAGCAGCCGGGTTCATGTGCGGATTTAGCGGGATTTTCCGGTGGGATTCGCAGCCAGCGGACAAAGCTCTGCTCCGGCGGATGACAGGGCAGATAGTCCATCGCGGGCCGGACGACGAAGGATTTTTTTTCACTGAACCGGGACAGGCGGTGCAGGCGGGTCTGGGGTTCCGGCGTCTGTCCATCATTGACCTTTCGGGCGGGCATCAGCCCATGTCTTCTGCCGACGGTAAATGCTGGATCGTGTTCAACGGCGAAATTTACAATTTTCTGGAACTGCGCAAAGATTTGGAAACGCGCGGACGCAAGCTGGCCACGAAATCCGACACGGAAGTCATCCTTCACCTGTACGATTTGCACGGCGCGGAATGCGTGAAATATTTGCGCGGGATGTTTGCGTTCGCCATTTGGGATGCACGGAAACAGCAGATTTTCATGGCGCGGGACCGTGCGGGAAAGAAGCCGCTGTATTATGCGCGCACGAACAAAGCGGTCTATTTTGCGTCGGAGATGAAATCCATTTTGTGCGTGCCGGAAATCAAGCCGGACGTGCGGCTGGAATCCATACCGCTTTCTCTCACCTATCAGTTCATCCCGGGACCGGAAACGATTTTCAGCAATATCACGCGTCTGCCGCCGGCGCACACTCTCACCTGCGACGGGAAGGGCAATATGCAGTCGGACCGGTACTGGACTCTGCCGCGTCTGCCGCGTCTGACCGGGAGCGTGAACGAGATTAAGGAGCAGGTACGAGAAACTCTGCGCGAGGCCACGCGCATCCGGCTGATTTCCGACGTACCGCTGGGCGCTTTTCTTTCGGGCGGGATAGATTCGAGCGCGGTCGTGGGGCTGATGGCGCAGGAAATGTCCCAACCTGTCAAGACTTTTTCCATCGGGTTTGAGGAACAGGATTTTTCTGAACTGAAGTTTGCGCGCATGACTGCGGAACGGTTCCGCACAGACCACAATGAATTTATAGTGAAACCTGAGACTGCGTCAATATTGCCGAAACTGGCGTGGCACTATGACCAGCCGTTTGCGGACCCGTCGGCTTTGCCATCGTATTATGTGGCACGCGAAACGCGGAAACATGTGACTGTGGCGCTGAACGGCGACGGCGGCGACGAAAGTTTCGGCGGGTATCTGAGGTATCAGGCGGACAGGATATTTTCCATGGTTTCGTCGGTGCCGCGCGGACTGAGGAGCGCTTTGGCGCGGGCCGCACGGTCGGGGATATTGCCGAGGAGCAGTCATTTTGCGAGGAGAATTGCGCGTGCGGCAAGTATTCTGGATTCGACGCCGCAGGAATTCAATTTCCGGCTGTTCTGCTACTTTGACCAGGAGACGCTGAACCCGCTTCTGGGCGAACGCATGAAACCAACGATTGCGCAGGGGAATGTGTCGGACTATTTCGAAGGTCTTTACAGTCAGTCTGATTCCGAGGAATTCCTTGACCAGGTTTTTGACTGCGACACGCACGGATATCTGCCGGAATGTCTGCTTGTTAAAATGGATGTGGCTACTATGGCCAACTCTTTGGAATCGCGTTCGCCGTTCCTGGACCACAAGGTGATGGAACTTGCCGCGCGTATACCTCCGTCTCTTAAAGTGCATGTCAACGGCGGGAAATGGATATTGAAAGAAGCGATGAAAGGGTTCATCCCGGACGAGATTCTTTACCGTCGGAAAATGGGGTTCGGAGTGCCTTTGTCGCAGTGGTTCAAGACCTCGTTGAAAGATTTTCTGCGGGACACGCTGCTGAGCAGGCGCGCGGCGGAACGGGGATACTTTTCGCACAAGGAAGTGGAACGGCTGGTGAACGAGCATCAAAACAATATCAAAGATCACGGGTACAAACTGTGGGCATTGATGATGTTTGAATTGTGGAACAATGTGTATGTGGACAAACTGCACAATTTTTCAGGAGAACAATCATGAGCAAGAACTTGAGACCGATTAAAATTGTCAAGAATTATGTGAAGCATGCCGAGGGATCGTGCCTGTTCAGCATGGGAAACACGCGCGTGCTGTGCGTGGCGTCCGTTGAGGACCGCAGACCGCCGCACGCAGAGGAACAGAATATCGGCTGGCTCACGGCTGAGTATGCGATGCTGCCCAGAGCCGGAGACAAACGCACTCCGCGGGGCAGGGCCAGCGGAGGAGGACGCGTGCAGGAAATCTCGCGTCTCGTCGGACGGAGTCTGCGCGCGGCTGTGGATTTGTCCAAATTCGGTCCGCGGTCAATCACCATAGATTGCGACGTCATCCAGGCCGACGGCGGCACGCGCACGGCATCTGTAAACGGCGGAATGATTGCGCTGGCGCTGGCATTGAAGAAACTTTACGACCAGGGCGCAATATCGGAGTGGCCGGTAAAACATTTTGTTGGCGCGGTGAGCGTGGGGATTGTGCATGGTAAACCGTCCTTGGACATTGCCTATATCGAGGACGTGGCAGCGGACAGCGATTTCAATTTTGTGATGGCGGACAATGGCAAGTTCGTCGAGGTGCAGGGCACGGCGGAGCACAGCCCGTTCAGCGAACGCGAGTTTGTGACTTTGACGCGTATGGCAGGCACCGCTATCCGCAAAATCGTGCAGATTCAAAAGCGCGCGGTGGGCAATGTGCCCAAATATGAGGAGAGTCTGCTGTGAACCACGTGCGGCTGATACCGCTTTTTATATTCGCAGTGTCGCTGGCCGGGTGCTCGCTTAGGTCCGTGGCTTTGCGCTCGACGGTAGATTTGATCGGTAAAGGCACGGAAGCTTTTTATGAGGAGCCGGACCTTCAGCTGGCGGAAGAATCCATGGCCAGTCAACTTAAACTGCTGGAAATCCTGATGAAGAACGATCCGATGAACCGCGACCTGCTGTTGTTTGCCACGCAGGGGTTCGGCGCGTATTCGTTTTTGTTTTTGGAAGAGAATGCGCCGGACAGGGCCCGGGCATTTTACGAGAGGGGACGCGATTTTGGATTGAAATATCTTGCGAAAGTGACAGGCGCGGATCTGCTGACTTCGCCGAACGCCGAAGCGGACGACCGCGCTCTGCTCCGTCTGAAACGCAATCATGTACCGATACTGTTTTGGACTGCGTACTGTTGGGGCGGATACTGCAACTTGAGCCGCAACAATCCCGACGCCATTGCGCAACTGCCGAAGGTGGAAAAGATGATGCTCCGCGTGAACGAACTTTTTCCCGGATACTTTTACAGCAACGCCGACGTTTTCCTGGGCGCATATTACGGGTCAAAGCCCAAAATGTTCGGCGGCGATTTGGACAAGGCCAAATTCTATTTTGACCGCGCGATGAAAGTTTCCGACGGTAAATTCCTGATGGGGATTGTACTGTACGCAAAATATTATGCGGTGCCGGCGCAGGACAAAGAGTTCTGCAGAGTGTTACTGGAACGCGTGCTGGAGTTTCCGGCGCAGGACTTTCCGGAACAGCGGCTGTCCAACGAAGCCGCAAAAAAAGCCGCGGCGAAAATGATGGAGGATATTGATGAACTGTTTTAAGGCAATGTTTACAACAGTCACACCGCTATTTGTTGTGCTATTCACCCTTCACGCTTCACAATTTGTTTCCACTGCATGCGCTGAAGAGACCGCCATCAAGTTTGCCACGCTGGCGCCGGAGGGCAGCACGTGGATGAATGTGATGAAAGCGTGGAACACTGAACTGTCGTCGAAGAGCGGAGGCCGGCTGAAGTTCCGTTTTTATGCTGGCGGGATTTCCGGCGACGAAAAAGATGTGGTGCGGAAAATCCGTCTTGGACAACTGCATGCGGGCGGGTTCACAGGCGTGGGACTGGGCGAAATTGCGCCGGAAGTGCGGATTCTGGACGCGCCGTTCCTGTTCGATTCCGCCGCTGAGGTGGACTATATTTATAAGACCTTCGACAAGCAGTGGCGCGCTTCGTTTGAGAAGAGCGGTTATGTGCTGTTGGGCTGGGCTGAGGTGGGATTTGTTTACTTTTTTTCATCGCGCCCGGCTCCGGCGTTGGCTGACTTGAAAGGAATGAAAATGTGGATGTGGGAAGGCGACCCGATTGCGGAATCTGTCTACAAATCGCTGGGCATCAGTCCCATCCCGCTCTCGATTGCCGACGTGATGACGTCGCTCCAGACCGGACTTATCGAGGGTGTGTACTGTTCGCCGCTGGCCGCGGTAGCTTTGCAGTGGTTCACGCGCACCAAGCACATGTACGATTTTAATATTGCCAACGCGTGCGGCGCTGTGCTCGTTTCGAAAAAAATATTCGACAA
>CAYHWZ010000123.1:0-6849 GCA_964359975.1 uncultured Elusimicrobia bacterium
TTTCGGCATGCAGGAGGCGTGCTTTCATTGCACAATTTGCAGGCGATAAAACCGCCGAAACAGTCCGGGATCGGGCACCCGGCTTTGCCGGCGCAGGATTTGCAGGTTTCAAAAACATATTGCGGAAGTTTTTCGCGCTTTTCCGCCTGAGTTAAGCGCGGAGTTTCTTCCTCCGACTTATCCCATTCCGGTCTATATTTTCTGCGTTTTGACGCGGTACCTGCGCGTCCGTTTTCGCGCGATTCTTCATCCGGTGACTGACCCGAATCTTCGATTGCGGATAATTCCTCTCCATTTGACGGGATTCCGGTCTTTGACTGGTATCCTTGTTTAATCATGATGCCTTGCATAAGTTTGTTCATCATGCGTTCAATGCGGAGTTGGTTCTGTCCTTTGAACAAACCTAGCATGCTGATGAAATGAGTGCGGGATTTGAAAACATACAAAATACCTTTGAACTCCATGTTCCTCGGTCCCCGCACCGCCGCCACACTGAGACGGAGAAGGCGCAAGTTGGGCAGTTTTATGTTGTCTATTCGGGTAAGACGCAGATTTTTAAGTTCCAGTTTTTGTGCCATGCGCAGACCGAGCGAATGAGCGGCGCGCACAAGGTCACGTTCTTCGGGCCATTCAATCTGCTGGTTGTCCGCAAACGCGGCGAATTGGATTTCCATTTCTTCCGGCGAGTTCACTGCTTTCAGAAATACATCTTCGTCCTGCTGGCGTCCGACTTTCCATTCCGCAGTTGACGGCACTTTGCCGAATTCAAACCCGTATTTTTTTGTGGCAGACCACTGAAGCAGATTATCCTTTGAAAACAATAGCGCGTCCGGTTTTTGCTGCAATGTCAGTTCGGCAGATTTCCGGGGTGAGACGGCGTTACGCAGTTTTGCAAGAAAATCTGCAAGCGGGCTTTTACCCGTTGCGGCTTTGGAGCGTGTGCCCGGTTGAGATGCATTTCCTGTGCGGGAGTTCGGTGCAGGTGAATAGAGATAGTCCGCGGGAGGTAGCGGTTCACCTGGATAATCTGATTTAAGTTCTTTGGACAGCGGTCTTCGGGTCAGGTATCCGTCTGCACTTCTGCGCCGTATTCTCAGATGCTGAACGATTTCCGACAACGTGAACCTGCCGGGTTCGGGCCGGACCATGAAGAATATTGCGGAAACAGCGAACGCAAAAAGAGCCGGTATAAGAACTAAATACCGGCTTGAACGGCGGACAACGATACGCATTGAGTTGGCGCTAAACCACCCAATTCCCTTCGGACTGGATTTTATTGAGGAAAAACTCCACCAACTGGCGGGCGGCGTCTTCTCTGGGTCGTGAAATAGAAATTTTCAGCATGGTCTGCAATGCGGCCTTCTGTGTTTCCTCGTCGAAAGACGGGAACGATATTGTCAGGACTTTCACCGAATCCACTGCGCCGATTTCGCCCAGCGCCAGCACTGCCGGTATTTCCTCCCCCTTTTTGGCAAGAAGAGTTTGAAGCCGTTGAATCGCATGTTTGGGATTGTGCCTGTGAAGTGCCACAGCGGCTTTGGCCTTTATCCACGGGTCAGGGTCGCTCAGAAAAGGTTCCAGCAGACGTTCGGCGATTTCTTTGTCTTCATCGGAAACCAGTTCGGCCTCAATCGCCATGATCTTCTGCGCTTTGCCGCCGGAATAGAGCAGCAGCGAGGGTGTCTGTGCTCCCGGCAGAGATTCTTTTTCGCGGGCTGAGAAATCAGCGGAAATTTCCCGCAACGACTGCAGTTCCTCTACCAAAATACGCGTGGATTCGCGCGGCACGTAAAAGAGCACAGCTCCCAGTCCTGCAATAATGAGAACTGTCAGAAAAATCACTGCCGTGATACCTTCCCGCCGCGAGCGGTCTCCGGATATTTCCATTTCGTAAAGAATGTGGTCGGTATTATCCGACAGCCGTTCATCCAGTTCTTTCAGCCCTTCCAGTGTCCGCACAGACCATTGTTCATTTCTGGCCAGCACGATTTTTTCTGTCCAGGTAAGTTTGGCGGCTATTTTGGGATTCAGGCGGCTTTGTGATTCTACACCTGCAGACTGCCCGGAGACCAGCTTTTCGCGGAGGTCTTTGATAAGACCGGCGATTTCTTCAGACGATGGATGCAGTTCCTGCGCGCGCACCAGCATGGCCAGACTCTTTTCATATTCCTGTCCGCTGAACGAGTCAAGCGCGTTCTCCACAAGCACACGTTCCAACAGTCTTTTTGTGTTTTCGTTGTCAGGATTGATGCCGTAGGATTCTTCCAGGGAATCAATCGACTGTTCCATGTTGCCGGAAACATACCGGCTCAGTCCCTGGTGAAAATGTGACTCCGCTCTTTTGTGCTGAACAATTGTGTATGATGCGTAAAGTACAGCTCCGACGGACAGCACAGTTAACGCAATTTTAAATCTTGCAAGTTTGCTCATCATAAGCCGTAAAAAAGTCATTTCTTTTCCGATGACCCGATATGTTTCTGCACGATATTGATGAGGTCCGCAGGCGCAAAAGGTTTGGAAATGTATCCTTCAATCCTGTTTTCCTTTTCCGGTCCGAACAGTTTATATAAAAGCCCGCGTGCGGAGATGACAATGACCGGGATATTTTCTGTTGCAGGAGACGCTTTCAAAGTGCGGTTCAGCGTAAACCCGTCCATCTGCGGCATCATAATGTCCATAATGATAAGGTCCGGCGCGTTTTCCTTAGCTGATTCAAGTCCTTCCTGACCGTTGCGCGCGATGCGGACTTTATATCCGTCCTTTTCCAGAATAAACTGCATTAAAGAAGCAGTTTCCGGACTGTCTTCGACGATCAATATTTTCTTGCTGTTCATTTGGCGATATTTTCTCCCAGGGCAAGACGTTCGCTGATTTTTTCGCGTGCTGTGCGTGCTGCTTTGCGAGTGGATTTGTCCAGCGACAGCGACAACCGTTTAAGGAACAGCACAGAAGACTGGTCCCCGCACCGGCCCAACGCCTCGATTGCCGCAATCCTCACAATCTTGTCTTTTTCACCGGCCAAATTGGTAAGCTGAGGCATGGCCTCGGTCGGAGCAAGTGTCGAAAGGATCCGTATGGACCCGATGCGCAGTTCACGGTCTTTCTGATCAAGAGCCGCGATGAGGGCGGGCACTGACTTGACGCCGATCTTTTTCAGCGCCCGTTCTCCTAGGACCTGCACGGTAAACGGTTGTCCGGATTTGAGCATGCCCACGAACCGTTCAATGGCCGCAGTCCCGCCGCTGTCCACCAGAGGGTCCAGCAATGCGGACCTCACTTCGTATTCAGTTTCATTTTCAAACGCAGCCCAGAGCGGCTTGAACAGTTCCTTACCCGTAAATGAGCCCAAAGCGCGGGCCGCATTCACCCGCACTGATGTATCACGGTGTTTAAGCTGGTCCAGTAAAAATGGCAAGGAACGCGCGTCATTAATTTTCCCCAATGCGTCGGCTACGGCCGTGAGGTAAATCACCTTGTTGTTGGACTTGGCAAACTGAAGTAGGTGCGGCACAGCGGATTTGCTGCCGATTTCTCCCAGCGCCCATATAGTTGCGAGCGCCACGTTCTGAATATCCTTGGCAAAGAAAAGAGTTTCGGGCGAATCGTTCAGAGTGGAGACAAGTTTGGGGACAGCGCCGGCGTGTTTCAGGTTACCTAATATTTTGATGGAATCGCAAAGCAGTTCAACTGATGCAGTCTGGTCCATAAACCGCAGAACCAGACTGGCTGACCCCGGGTCATTGATTTCGCCGATTATGTCGAGGATGGATCCGCTCAGATCTTCGTTGTCATCCGACAAATATTGCGCAAGGTGAGGCACTGCTTTGGCGCCCATATCGACAATTTTTTCGCGCGCGTTTTGGCGGTAGACTTCCGCGCGGTCGCTTTTCAGTTCGGCCAGTTCATCCGCGACTGATTGCGCCATATCATCCGAACCAGACACAGGTCCGGCGCTGAAAAAAATGGCGCAGATTATGAATGCGGCAGCTCTATTCACGGAAAATCGGATATATGCAAGTGTAAAAGTAATCTACAATAAAACCTTCCCCCCCGTCAAGTTCAATCCAACTAAAAAGTGGTATAATTGAAACATGCATAAACGAACGGAACGCGGTTTCACTCTTATCGAGCTGATGATTGTCGTTGCCATTATCGGTATCCTGGCCGCAGTCGCGGTGCCCAAATTTGCCGAGATGCTGCGCAAATCCCGCGAAGGATCCACCAAAGGCAGTCTAAATGGTTTCCGTTCCGCTCTCTCTGTATATATCGGCGCTAACGAAGGCCTGACGCCGTACGCCGGCCCCAACGGCAGTCTGGCGGACCTCACCTGCATGATCCCCACCTATCTCGAATCCGTGCCTACGTCCAAACTGGGCGCACATCATGCTGACTTTAACCGTGTTATTACACGCGGAGTGGTCAATGACCGAGGATTCGTAGCATCACTCTACGACGTGAACGGATGGATTTACACCAGTTCCGGAGGCGGACAGATCTTTGTAAATTGCACGCATACCGACACTAAGCGGGTCTGGATTACCGAGTGGTAGGTTTCCGTACTGCGGCCTGACGGGCTGTTTCCAGTTCTGATTTCAGCGTATCATCATTTGGATTTAAGGAACTGGCCTTTTCAAAACCTGCCAGCGACTCAGTGAATTTTTTCTGCCGGAAATAAAGTTTCGCCAGATTGCGGTGAGATAAGCTCGACTCAGAATCCAGCGCGATTGAACGGCGGTAACTGTCCGCAGCGCGGTCCATATCCCCCATACGGTCGTAAATTGTTCCCAGATTGTTGAACGAGCTCGCCTGGTCGGGTTTCAGTTCAGCGACTTTTTCGAAATTTAGTGCACATTGTGCAAAATCCTGCACAGACCAATAGTGGACGGCAAGATTTTCGTACGGGCGCGGATTTTGCGGATAGAGTTGGATTGCATTTTTCCACATTTGTTCCGGTGCACGATACAGATTGTTTCTCCCCCACGTTGCCGCGCCCAGCAGAAGCAGATGCACAGCCAGAATTGCGGCAATGAATTTCTTCGAGCCCGCCAACTTTATCATCATTGCTCCATAAATACCCGCCAAAAAAAGCGACCATCCCAAGCCCGGCAGGTACATGCGCCTTTCCGCCATGGCGTCGTCAATGGGCAGTACGGACGATGTGGGACTCAGGCAAATGTAAAAGCAAATAACCGAGAAAAACATCAGCCGTCCAAAAGGGACATCCCTGCGATGCAGTATCCACCCCGATAGCGCTGTTCCCAGAAAAATTGAGATGGAATATAGAGACTCGGCGGACAGCGGATTTTTCAGCGGCAGAATATAGTGGTCAATGCACTGGTTCACCGGCATCGCCAGCAGTTTCAGATACTTGACGATGACCAGCGGCTGAGTCCAGGCATAGTTCAGATGAGTCCAGGTTTTTTCCGTGCCGAATCCCGGGTCGCCGATTTGCCCGATATAAAACCGGCGGAACAATAGATATGCAACCAAAATCGCCCACAAAGTCAGATGCTGTTTCCAATGCCTTTTCAGCCCTCCTTTGTTGCCCTTGCTGACGAACAGATAATCAACAATCAGCGCAGTTGCCGGCAGAGTGGCTGCAATCTGTTTGGAAAAAAGCGCAATCACAAAACAAAATCCCGCCGGCCAGACCGGTTTTGACTCATCCTCAATCGAATTTATGAAAAACAGAAGCGCGGCGAAGTAAAACAACGCGGATAAACTGTCTGATCTGTGGCTGGTGTACGTGACAGCTTCAGTCTGCACAGGATGCAATGCAAAAAAAGCCGCTGCAACTGCCGCGAAAAACAAGCGGTGCGTTTCCCTCTCAAATTGTCCAAAACCAGTCAATCTGAACGCGAGCAGAAAAATAAGAACAACGGTGGCCATGTGAAGCGCAAGGTTCACCCAATGATAGCCCGCCGGGTCCAGTCCGTCCGCAGAATAGTTGAGCGCAAATGTGAGATACACAACCGGACGCGATGGATCGTTCCTGAACGCAAGGTTTTTGTCCGTGTGGAACAGCCGAGTTTTTAGGTTGGAAAGACTGCGGATGTCCGGGTTACCGGTGATATTTGACCGGTCGTCAAAAATGAACGGCGCACTGAAGATATTGGAATAGACCAAAAAAGTGACTGACAAAATTCCCAGCAGAATCCATCCTGCCGGCCCGAAAATGTTAAGTGTGTTATTTTTTGTTGGAGAGCTGTTTGACTGAGACTTGCGGACCAATCAGTAGTGGAACGGGCTCGACGGTAACCGCGCCTCGCCCATGATATACTGGTCAACGCAGCGGGCACATTCGCGTCCTTCCCAAATCGCCCAGACCACGAGCGACTGTCCGCGCCGCATATCGCCGCACGAAAAAATACCCGGCATGGTCGTCATATAGTTCGGCGAAACTTTCACGTTGCCCCGGTCCGTCAGTTCCACGCCCAACTGTTTGAGCATGAACTCTTTTTCAGGCCCGAGGAACCCAAGCGCAAGAAGCACCAAGTCCACTTCAATCGAAAATTCTGACCCGGGAATTTCCACCATTTTCGGCGGTCCACCGTTCCCGCTGTCCACCCAGTCCAGACGCACCATATTGATTTTTTTCAGCACGCCGTTCGCGCCTTCAAAACTCTTGGTCGAAATATTCCAGTCGCGTTTGCCGCCTTCTTCATGAGAACTGGACGAACGGAACACTCTGCCCCATTCCGGCCACGGATTGCCCGGCGTACGCGCAACCGGCGGTTTGGGCAGCAGTTCAAACGAGTGAACCTGTTTCGCCCCCTGCCTCAAAGCAGTGCCGTGACAGTCGGACCCTGTGTCCCCCCCGCCCAGCACCACCACCACTTTATCTTTGGC
>CAYHWZ010000124.1:0-6823 GCA_964359975.1 uncultured Elusimicrobia bacterium
GAAACGCGGCGGGAAACTACAAGCGCAGGACTTTTTGTTCCCGTAAGCGCCACCAGACTGACAGCGTGAGCAATGGCGTGATGTGCGTGCACCACATCGGGTTTCAGTTCGTTTACGATTTTCCGCAGATGCCAGGCCGCGACAAGGTCATAGTCCTGGAACATTTTCACAGGGAACAGACCGTCGAGTTTCCCGTCCAACCTGCGCACGAGTTCAGAATCCGGCGGACACACCAGATAATTTTCCGCGCCCAACTCTTTAAGCCGACCGGTGAGGAGCGCGATCTGTTCCATTCCCCCGGACCACTGCACCGCGTTGGTGACATGAATGATTTTCATGCCGAGCGCCCTAATTCAACCAGCCGCGCCGACCGCGCCAGTCCCCAGATAAAGAAAAATGCGAGAGTCACAGTGGCTGTAAGAAGATTGTGCTCGGTAACAGACGCAGTGAAAAGCGCGGCCAAATTCGCCAGAGCCCCCACGGTCAATGCCATGGAAAAAGTTCCCCTGCCCCAATCCGCGGCCAACTGCACCACGATTTCTTTGAACAGACACAGCCAGAACAATACGAATAACAGCAGTCCGACAAGCCCGGTTTCAGCCGTCACTGTGAGCAGAGAATTGTGCGCGTGGCCGTAGGCAGAAATGTCCACTTGCCATTCCGGAAACCTTCTGGAATATTCGGCCAATGATTGTCCCCACCGACGATAGCCCACACCCGTGACTGGATGGTCTTTGATCATACTGAGCGCGGATTTCCACATAAAAACCCTTTGCTGGCCGGCTTCGTCCAGATGCAGAGGATTGATAGTGCGTACGCGTTCGTTGACGTAAAGACTGCGCGACCGCATCCAGACCACGGCCCCGGCAAAAATAAGAACGCCGACGAGCAGGGTTTTCCACCCGCGCAGAGCCAACACAACAAAAAGTCCGACGGCGCAGGCCACGTAATAACTTCTGGAACCAGTAATGGCAATGGCGCCGAGCAGAATAGCCGACGCCAACAGCCAAAAAATACGTTCACTGTACGGCGAGACTGCGTTTCCCTTATCCACCACACTGCTCACAGGATACGAACGGTAGAAAAGCGCCTGGCTCACCGACGTTAAAAACAGCATGGTGTAAAGCGCGCCGCTGTGCAAAGGATGAGACTGGAACCCGCAGAAACGGTTTTCCACGATGAGCGGCTCGCTGCCGAACCATCCCTCAAAAAAATAGTGCAGTCCGGCGGAATATTGGAGCAGACCCAGCACGGAGACCGCGCATCCGACAGAGACGAGAAGTTTAAGTATGCGCGGCAGTTTCGAACTTGTGAACATAGCGCCCGCAGGGATGAGCAGGTACGGCAGAAAATTCCAAATCTTTGAAAATCCCCGCAAGTCTCCAGCCGCGAAGTCGTGCCGGACTATGGCGCCCGAAACCACCGCCCATAAAAAAAAAATCGCCAGAAAATAGACGGAAACAGGCAGTCCTCCGAGTTCTCTTTCCGCAAAAAATTTGGCGCACACGGCGGCAAGAATAAGAGCCAGGGCAAAATTCGTGGCGGACATTGAAATCGGCAGGGACAGCGCGTAGAACATGACTGCCGCGGTGAAGAATTGTTTCACAATATTCGGGAATGATGCCGTGACGGTCATTATTTTAACGCGAGACGCGTCAGACAAAAATATCCGAAGATTTCAGTCAGCGCGTCGTGCACGCACGCCAAAAAGCCCGGCAGACCGTCGAGAAAGCCGGCTTTGAAGATATACCGCCGCTTGAACCGCCACGCCGGCCGTAGCAGACAGAACCGCACAGCATTCACAAAAGACGGACGCGTGCCGTTCTTCAGCAGCAGTTCTCCGCGGAACCGTGCAAACAGCGCCAGCTTTTCAAAATAAGTCTCCAGGTCAGGATAGGTGTCGTGGTCCAGCGGATTGATGAGCGTGCCCACGTTTCCGGAGCAGACGATCTTTTCATGCACGATATCATCGGAAAACTTGCACTCGGACCGTTTCAGCAGGCGGGTCTGGTAGTCCGGATACTTGCCGCCGTGTTTCAGCCATTGACAGAAATAACGGTTGCGGCGCGGCACGCGGAAAGCGCTTGTGCTGCCCGGCTTTTTCAGCGTGCGGGTGATTTCGTCAGCAAGCGCTGCGTCGAGTTGTTCGTCGGAATCCAGCACCAGCGCCCATTCGCCGCCCGCCTGTTCAAGCGCGAACTGCTTCTGCGCACCGAAACTGACAAGCTTACGTTTGAATATTTTGGCGCGGTGACTCTGCGCTATGGAAAGCGTGCCGTCCGTTGAGCCGTCGTCGACAACGATGATTTCCGGCTGAAGCTGTTTTGCGGAAGTCAGACAGTTGTCCAGAGTTTTCGCGGAATTGCGGGTCAGGACAACGACTGACAGCAGCAATCGGTTACTCCATCACCTTGTTAATCTGGATGATAATCCCCTCGGCGTTGAGCGGAGCAGGATTCTTTTCATATTCGCCGGTCAGGTCGCCGGGCTTCTTGGACATGGCTTCGCCGTCTTTGTCCACGCGCACAGTGATATTGAGCGGTGAATCGGGCTTGACATCCGGAGACATCAGGTCCGTGTCGGTGATTTCAAAAGACATGGGATAATTGTTCCCTTCGAGCCGTTTGGCCGCAACCGTCGGACCGCCCTCTGCGCGGCGGGCAATTATGAAAATAGTGTCCGAAGCTTTTGTTTTCTTTACGAGGGCAGGCGCTATTTCGAGAGTGCCTGAAATTTTGACACCGCCCTGCGCCGGAACTTCCTCCTTCTTTTTGGAACATCCAACTACTATCAACACTCCGGCCAACAGCAAATGCGCACTGACATTTATTTTTTTCATTTTTTTGGCTCCAGTAGAGATTCCACCTTACGGACAAGCCGTTTCACGTCGAACGGCTTTTCGATATAACCGGCCGCTCCCTGCGACATGGCGCGCATGGTGTCTTCCAGAGCCGCGCGCGCTGTCACAAACACAACCGGTATTTTGGCGGTATTTCCGTCTTCCGACAGTTTTTTCTGCACTTGAAATCCGTCCATCGTCGGCATCATCACATCCAGCAAAATCAGGTCCGGCAGTTCACGTTTCGCCGCTTCAAGTCCCTGCGGTCCGTCTTCCGCGAAACAAAGCTGGTACCCTTGATGACCGAGCAGGTCCGCAATAAGTTCGCGCACTTTCTGCTCGTCGTCAATGACCAGGATTTTCTTTTTCATTTCATGCGGATGGCGTGGAGATCGTTGGCAATTTCGATCATCAGTGTGACCATTTCCGAGAGCACTCCCCAGACGTTCTTGACCACAAGGCCGGTCAGGATGAATCCAAGGCCGGAGCCCAGCACGAGCATTTTGTTCGTGAATGAATCAACCACAAATCCCGCTCCGACGAAGATCAGGCCGACCGCGCTCAGCAACGCCAGTATACCCCAGCCGAATGTTTTCAGACTGCCGGCCACGTTGACGAGGGATGCATATTGCTGTTCGTCATGAGTCCACGGTTTCTTTTCCTGTTGATGAACGGCGTGTCCATCGGAGCCGTGCTGACTGTGGGTCGTCTGGTGGGGACTATCTTCTGATTTTTGAGTGTGACCGCTTTTGTGTTCCATAGATGGGACACCTCCTCAATTTGCAAATGTGTTTATTATTATAGCAGATTAAGTCCTCCAATGTTCTCTGAAAAAACTATCATACCCTTGACGATGAGCGCACGATGTGATAGTTTAAAATCATGCGCACGCTTATCCAACGCGTTCAGCAGGCGAAAGTGACCGTTGATGGCAGGACCACGGGCGAAATCGGTGCCGGACTGCTCGTGCTGGCCGCGTTCCGCGTATCAGACACGGAAGACGTGTTCCGCTGGATGGCGCGGAAAATCGTTCAGCTCCGCATCTTTAATGATACTGACGGAAAAATGAATCTTTCACTGGAACAGGTGCAGGGCAGTATTCTGGTGGTCAGTCAGTTCACGCTTTACGCTGACAGCCGGAAAGGCAACCGCCCCTCATATATTGATTCCGCTCCGCCGGACAAAGCATTGCCCCTTTACAATCAGTTCGTTGCTGTGCTGAAATCGGAATTTTCCGGGAAAGTGGAGTGCGGAGAATTCGGCGCGGACATGAAAGTGTCGCTTGTCAACGACGGACCCGTGACCATCTGGCTGGAAAGGGAGAAATAGTTTTCAGTCATTCCCAATCCACAACCTCCAGCACATTCGAAAAATCGTCCGTCCACACACTTGCATTTTTATCCGCGCGAACGGGGAACCACCGCTTGTCCGAGATCAAAGCTCCTAAATCGTCAACGGAACGGGCCATGACCACCCACTCGGAACTGAACTTTCCGGCGGCGAGGTCCGCGTTTCCGCTTGCGTCGTCCTGTTCCAAAGCAGCCAGTCCGGCGTCGTCGGCCAAACGCGCCAGCACACCATAAAGACGCACTGTGCGGCTCGTGATATGCGCGGCAATCACGCCCCCTTTTTTCAGCCGCGACAAATAAAGCCGGAGCGCCTCTCTCGTCAGCAAATGTACCGGTATGGCATCTGACCCGAACGCGTCCAGGACTATCAAGTCATACATTTCCGATGAGTCAGCGCGCGACATGGAGAGCCGGGCATCGCCGAGCACGACACGGTACGGCGCAGCGGCATTTTTCAAAAATGTGAACCAGCGTCCGTCTTCGGCAATTTTTTGCACCAGCGGGTCCAACTCATAGAAGGTCCAGTCCCATTCAGTCCCCGTGTACGCAATCAGGGAACCCGCGCCCAGACCAATCACAGACGCTTTCGCCTTGGGATGACGCGGCACAAAGTCCGTCATAAACTGACCCGCCGGTCCCCGACGGTGATAGTACGCCATCGGTTCATTCTTTTCATCCGGCAAAAGACTGCGCCCGCCGTGCACCGTCACTCCGTGCACCAGCCACAGATGAACATTGTCCGAATCCTTGTTCACACGATGAATACCCAGAAAACTCCGCGCAGTGTGAACCGTCCGTCCGGTTTCGCTGCCAATCAGACCTCCCAAAACAAAGACGCCCGCAAGGCCAAGCGAAAACCGCACAGACCGGGCGCTGAACAGAAAACAGATAATCGCGGGAATTGCCAGCAGCGGTTTCAGACTCGCGCCGATACCGAACCATTCATACCGCCGAACGCCGTAAAAAATCCCCGCTGAAACAATAAGCATTCCCAGCGGCCAAAACAGATCCTGCCAATTCCATTTACGGTTCGAGGAAACTCCCGGCATCATCATAGCCGCAGCTGCAATTGTGAGCGGATATTCGAACAATGCAGGAAACAGTACCGGCGCAATCACCGCATTCAGTAATCCCCCGAAAAGTCCCCACGCTGCCACGCAAAGGTAAAATCCCGATAGACGCGGCGCATCCGGACGGAGACGGTTCAGTTCACCATGACAGACCATTCCCGTCACAAAAAGCGAAACAAGATGAACCGTTCCCACCACCCACACCGGACGCGCTGACCCGGCAGAAACAAGCAGCGTCAGCGGAACCAGAATCATCGGCAGAGCGCGCACCATCCATGCATGCGGAACCCACTCTTTCCCGCCGAAAGCCAATGCCCATGTCAAAAGATAAATCGAAAGCGGCACAACCCAAAGAAGCGGAAACGGCGCAATGTCCGTCGAAAAATAAGACGTAACGCCCAGCATCATACTGCACGGCACAAACGACAACACAGTCCAATGCAGACGCCGCGAAATAGGATCCCCTTCGGCAATTGAATCCGCGGCCGGAATTTCAGATTCAGACAGTGACGGACTGTTCCGTACAAAACGGATACACATCAAACCCATTACAGCCAGCGCCCCATATCCTGCCGACCAATACATGCTTTGCATTTTCAAACCCATGTTAGGTTCCACAAAGAACGGATACGTCAATAGCGCCGCCAGACTTCCCGCGTTGCCTGCGCGATACAGAAAATAAGGGTCACGCGCATCCGCATGACCCGACGAAGCAAACCATTTCTGCATCATCACGGAGTTTGCCGACAAGACCAGAAGCGGCGCGCCGATTGAAGCTGCCAGCACGCCAAGTGTTTCCAAAATCGGATACGCAACCCAGTCCCCGCCCACAGACCCAATCAGTCGTACCGGCAAGAAAACCGCGCCCGCCAGCAGCAGACACAAGTGAACAACCGCCATACGCCGGACCGGCATTTTCGACATTGCATGCACGTACCCGTAGCCGGCCAGCAGGACAGACTGATAAAAAAGCATGCAAGTGTTCCACACCGCAGGCGAACCGCCGAGCTGGGGAAGCAGCATCCTCGCAAACATTATTTGTAGGGAAAACAGAAGCGCCGAACTCAGGAAAAGCACAGCACTATACAGACCTGCCATTGAAAAATGTTACCAAACTTGAACCTCCCGCACAAGGAAGCTCAATTCGCGCGTATCTACCTGAACTGACTGATAAAATCTATAACTCTCAACGTCTCATCCAGACTGGAGGTCAAGCGCAGCTGCACTTCACCCCGATTTCCGTCGACTTGCACGTCAGTCCCCATCTGATTTTCCGCCTTCTGAAACATTCCCTTCATATCATCCCCGTCCTGCAGATTCATAGTGACAATATTTTCCTGCAAGCGGCTGATGTCAAAGACCGCCAATGCCGGCACCGCGCCCCGTTGCCCGTCAAACCGGATTCCGCGCCACACATCCGGCCTCTGTGTGAAAACAAGGATTTTCACAGGACTGACTCCGGATTCACGGCAAAGATTCTGCACAGATTCTTTTAAATCACGCGATACATCCAGCTGCCGGACATTGTTGAAAAAAACGTGCGGTTTTCGCCCGTCTGAATTATT
>CAYHWZ010000125.1:0-6799 GCA_964359975.1 uncultured Elusimicrobia bacterium
ACGGATGCTGGATCAGATTCATCTGATAATATTCGACTGCCTTCTGAATCAGAGTTTTTCTCATCTCGACTGTTTCCGCGATGTTCGCCTGCGACCGGCAAAAGTTGCCCATTTCCTGAATGTAAAAACTGTTGCGCGGGTTCAGTTTCACCGCAGTCTCAAAATGCTGGAAAGCCCCCAAAGTGTCCACCGACGAAAGCGAACGCGCTTTTTGGAACGACAAATCCGCCATCACAGGTTTCACCGCATGGTATGCCATCAACAGCATAACTGCCGCGAACACGCCGGGCGCATTCATGCGGATGACTTTCGGCAGATGATTTTCCAGCGAACGTTCCCGCGCCTGACCGGCCGAGGCAACCAGCAGAGCGGTGAAAACTGCAAAGAGCATCACCGACGAAGCCGCTGAAAAATTGAACATATTCTGCACAAAGTAAGCGCACAGCGCCGCAGACAACGTGACAATCAGCAATCTTTCGTCCTGACTTTTGTCCGCATCCATGACAAAATGTTTCACCGCGGAAAAAGCCGTAAAAGCCAGCGCAGTCCAGAGCCACAGATACGCGCCGGCGCCGAGTATCCCGGCAGTGACCAGATACTGCACAATGTCGTTGTGCGCATGCGCCTGAATCTTGCCCTGCCCCTGATACCGGACATAGGTCATTGTCTTATGTTTGCGGAACGCAATGCCGAAAGTGTCCGGACCCGTTCCGAGCCAAAACCGTTTTTTCAGGACTTTCACGCCCACGCGCCACCCTTCGAAACGGCCCAGGTTTGTCCCTTCCGCCGGATTGAATGAACTCATAAACCGTTCGCGCGCCGGAGCGAAAACCGAAACTGCCAGCACCAACGCCGCACAGCATATCATTGCTGTATTGAGAGGATTGCCAACGCTGGTCCGGCCATCCGCAATGGACCTCACTTTTGCCATTGCTGCAAGTGAAATCGACATAGCCGCGAGAAATCCCAGCCACGCGCTCCGTGAAAGTGTCAGTATCATACCGCCGACCACCAGAGCCAGGATTGCCCGATGAGCGCGCACAGTGTTTGCGTCTGAAGAAGTTCTCGAAGAAAGATACAGACAAACCGGACCCATCATTGCGAGATAACCGCCCAGCCACAAAGGATTGCCCATCGTTGACCACACTCTGGAAAATTCCGCGCTCGGCATCCGGCGGAAAATCCCCACACCGAAATATTGCAGTATCCCGTAAAGCGCCGCCACACCCGCAGACAGCGCCGCCGCATTCAGCACCTGGCCAAACTCATGCGCACCTCGGCCGTTCATTTTTGCGTTCATGAAAAATTGAAGCAACAGCCAGTACAGCAGATACATGCACAAATGCGGAATCAGACCGAACGTATAAACACGGAAATATCCGAACAGACTTACATTAACGTCCAGCGACTGCAGAGTGGAAACCGCCATCACCGCCAGCAGACATATTAAAGGAAGGTCCATCGCGGACGAATAGATTTTGACATTATCCGAACTCATCGCCAGCGCAAACCAGCACGCAGCCAGCACCATGGTGATCATGTACATCAGCGACCATTTGGGCAGGTCGAACGTATCGTTCATTCCCAGATGAATCGTCAGCGGCGTTACGGCTACCAGGGCCAAAACAGCCCAGCGGCTCACCAAAACAACAGTAGGATGTCTGCTGTCCGTTGCAGGGTTGAGTGCAGAGTTATCCCTCTTGATATTTTTCATCTTTTTTTTAGTCCTTTTTTACCTTAACCTTCTCTTTCTCCTCCATGCGCACCTTACGCTCCACCAATCACGGTGAACATCATGGTGCCTGTTCCGCCGTAATGGTAATCTGAATCAACTGCTGGTCCGTCGCCGACGTGGAAAGCGGCATACCCAACCGGAACCACAAGTTGCGCAATGCCGCGACCGGCACATTTGTCCCTGTCTGGTCTCCGGCAAAATTGCCGCTCGCCGCGCCGGATGCGGCATTGATAATCGTCATAGTGCTCATCACCGCTGCAAAATCCGCGTCTGCCGGACGCGCGGTATTGAACAATCCGTTCATAACCACCACATCATTGTCGCGCGCCGTGCCGATGGCCCAGGGAGTGTTCACCGTACCTGTATCCGCTTTCAATTGATATCGCTGCGTCACATTCCCCAGATTCGTGATGGTCACAGCCCCAGTCGAAATCGTAGACTGCACCGCAGTGAACGTGCCGAAATCATAATCGCCGAAATCAACGCTCACAGAAAGAATCGTCGCCTGCGCCGTGGCAGTGGCGCCGTATGACAATGCGCTCTGCTTGCCGAGTTCGTCCACTGCCTTGATGGCAAAATAGTAAGTCACATCTTCCTGCAGTCCCGTCACAATCATGAACTGCATCGAAGTGCCCGCAGGCAGCGGCGACGGAACCGGCGAAGTGGAATTCACATTCTGCGCATCGGTAAAGTTGGTTTCATTCGAAGACGGAGATTTGTCCGCGCGTGTGGACATCTTAATGGTGTAGCTGGTTGCCGTACCCGCGGTACCGTCATCGCCCGGAGCCAGCCACACCAGACGGATAGTGCCCGGCACCGGACCTGTCAAAGCGGAAAGACTTGTCACCTGAGACGGAACATCAATGTCCGGACCCGGAGACGACTGCGAATTCTGCGGGCCCACGGATCCGCTGCGCACAAAATCGAATGAACTGTTGTTGAGGTCATACCCGTTACCGCTGGACGAAGTCGGCGCAGACCCATCCGCCGCTCTGCGCACCAATGAACCTTTATCCGCCGGATTGTCAGCCGTCACTACATCAAATCCCGGAGCTGGCTGCGTGCCGAATCCAAGCAAATCAATTGCCGTATGCGGACCGTTGATATTGACCGATGCTGACGTCCCGCCGGTGCTCAGCCAGACCGCGCCGCTATTGACCAGCAGTTGACCGGAATCCGCATAAGTTGCATCCGCGCTGTTGTATACAGTGTTGTAACTGGACGATGCCACCAGGAAATATCCTTTCGGTGGAATATTGCTGTTGATAAATGTGCCGACTCCTCCGGGAACCAGTTTGCGAGTGTTGGTACCGGTGCCGCTACGCAAATGAACACTGAGACCCAGCGCATTCAAGTCGAACCAGCTCGTGGTCGGATTGTAAAGTTCAACGAATTCCAGCGTGGTATTTTCCGCGCCGGTCCCGCTGGACTGCATTACTTCACTGATGAGGATATGTTGTACAAAAGTGTTCGCGGCCACACCCGTGGTATCGAGCGCGGACGTGTTCCCCATTTCGTCAACTGAACGGATATGGAAATAGTAAGTCGCCACGCCCAGACCAAGCACATCCATTGTTTCCGTCTGTCCCGGCGCCGACGGAACCTGAGTGGAAATGGCCTGCCCCACCCATGGTTCGCTCCAGTCCGCAAGCACAAAATTTCTGGTCGCGTATTTCACAATGTAGCCGTCCACTGCGCCGCCGGATGCCCCGTCCTCTCCCGGAGCCGACCATGTGAGCCGTGTTCTGCCGGACCACATTTCGCTCAACGATGCGGACATGTCCGTCACTGCTCCTGGTGCAGTGAGGTCGTTGGAAACCCAGTTACTTGCAGTACTGTTGACCACAGCCACATCTTTAGATGAGTTCCAGATACTCCAGTTGTCCGCATTGTCGCGCGTCTTGATTGCAAACCAGTATGTTGAACCGTCCGTCAGTCCGGTCACAATGTATCCCTGCTTTGCCCCTGCGGCAGCAGCAGTGGAAAGATTGATGGTCCGCGCAAACAGATTGGCCGGCGGCGATTCAAAGTCAGCCGACGCGATAATCCCCCTGGACGAATATTTGATTCTGAAAATGGAACCGGAAGGAAGGTCTCCGGTTTCCTGAGCATCGCCGGGTGCAGACCATTCCAGCCGGATTTGAGATTGCGCAGACTGCAGAGCCGTCAGATTGGAAACAGCGCCGGGCAGGGACAGGTCAAGAGCAGGACGCGAAGTCCATTTACTTGTCAAACTGAACGATTCCGCGCTGGGCGAAAGAGCATTGCCCGTTGATTCAATTGTCTGCGTAGCGTCCCAACTAGCCCCGTTCCACCGCGCATAACTCAATGTCCCGACGGAACTCGCCATCATCAAATAAAGATTGTTGGAGTCTGCAGTTTGGTCCTGACTCAGCGCCATCCACCGGATCTGCTGAGAGTCAGGCCATGCCGGACCATTTTGTTCATCACCGATTGCGCCGGAAATAATGCGTCTATATTTCACAGGTGAAGCATTGTCCGCCCACACCACCATCCCGTTGCCGGCAGTCCGTTCATAAGCCACATCAAAGTGACGGGTGCCCATGGCGCCGGTTTCGGCCTGGATGTCCGTATCCGCTTCAGTGTATGCGCTGAGCTGAGTGCCGTTCCACACCCAGATATGAAGGTCGGCGCTGCCGGTAGTGCCAGTTTGTTCCGCAGCCACGATAGCCACCTCGTTCGATTTGGGCCGTGCACTGATTTTAATCCATCTGTGTGCCTGACCAGCCGCTGCAGGCACACCGATCTGCGCGGGTTTAGTGCTGGTCAGCAGAAACCACCCGCCCGTCGTGTAGCTGGCTATATAAACCGTCGCACCCGGATCATTGCCGGGATTCTGTCCATTATTGCCGAACACGGCCAGCGCGCTACCGTTCGCCTGATAAGTGACATCATAGCCCTGCTCAGTTTCCGACGAGAGACCTTCATCGTTGTCCGACAGCAGAGCCGTCAAATCCTGATAATCCTGCCATGCGCTGCCGGACCACGTCATGGCCACAAGACGTTTATCGTTGGGCGCGACCGCATCCTGCATCGCCACGCAGAGAATTTCGTCGCTGTTCGGTTTCGGCATCAGCCGGATCCACTGCACAGAAGCATCCAGAGTCCAGCCGCTGATAGCAGCCGGTGCGCTCCACTGAGTGCCATTCCACGTTGTAAATCTAGGTATACCCTGAAGCCCAGAACCTGATGACCGGAATACTACCAACCCTTCCCCGCCGCCGCCTTCTTCGTACGCGATATCGAACTTTCTCTGTTCGCCAAGAGTGGTCTCGTTGCTTACCGAGTGAATATTAATCCATGACGGAGAAGGAGCGCCGTCCCACACCATTAATTTCACTCCGCCGTCTTTTGTCTGGAACCCGGCCAGCCGTTCATTCGCATTCGGTTTCGGACGCACCACATGGAATCCGCTTGCATCTTTTCCGCCGGAAAGCGCAAATCCGACGCTGGCCCAGTTCGTCCCGTCAAAAGTTTTGTAGGCAGGTTTCGTGATATCCGGATTGGTGGGAATACTTGAGAAATAAACTATCATACCTTCCGTGCCGTCTCCGCCGCCGGTTCTCTGCGCCCATGCCGTTGCGCCGTTGGAAACGTCCGACCAGTTCGGCACTTCATCCGCGCTGAAGACGCGGAAATAATAAGTCGCTCCCTGCACCAGACCAGAGATTGTCCTGCCCTGCACACCGCCCATCACCGTGTTCGTGGCGATTTCCGTCACATAAGTCGCCAGCGTGAACACATGGTCGGAATAGGAGGAATAATCAATCCTGTATTTTCCTAAACTGACATTTCCGGAAATACCATCATCACCGGTCGCGCTCCACGAGATGTTGATTTCCCCGCCATTCGCGCCCAGTCCGGCAGACAAACCTGTGATAGCCATCGGCGCGCTCGTGTCGCCGGTTAAAGTCTTTGTGCTCATCGTTGCAGACCATTCCGAGAAAAGATTCTGACGGTTCCGCGCCCGGACTCTGAAATGATACGTGGTGCCCAATGACAGCGACACCGTCGTAACGGACAATCCCGTTTCAGTCTCGCTCGTTGTCACAGCCACAAAATCAGACGCAGTGGAAACATTCACCTGATAGAATGTTCCGGCGGAGTTACCGTTTGCAGACCAGTTGAACGTAACAGACGTCTGCCATACATCCGCCGCAGTGAATGCCAGCGTGCTGGGACGCGCCGCCCAGGTAACAGTGGTGATTGACACACTCATCGTAGATTCCAAAGGAATACTGAACAGACCCGGAATCACAGTCCCGGAATCAATCGCTGTCACGCGGAAGTAGAAAGTGGAGTTTGAAGTCATCCCCGACGTCGTTGCGCTCACCAAAGGATGCGACACCGTCACACTGCTTACCGCCGCATCTGTTGACGCGACAAAGTCATAAGTGGCCACATACAGACGGTATTTGTCGCGGTCGTCAACGCCGCTGATCGACGGCAGTATCCACCCGACAGTGATGCTGCTCGCCTGCACACCCGAATCCAGCGCGCTGATACCCGCCGGAGAAACAGGCGTCAAATCTGCGGCCGGAGCAGAACTCCGTGTATTGGCTCCGTTGACAGACCACACAGACTGCAGTTGCGAGTCGTCAGTGATCTTAAGAGCAAAGTAGTAAGTGGAACCGGGATTGAGCGCCGGTATCAGCATCCCTTCCTGGATACCGGGCACAGTGGCCGTAGTAATTGTCTGTGTGAACTCCCCGCCAACAGCATCAAAGTTTGCAGTGGTTATCGAAGTCGTTGCATACTTCAGCGTGTAAACGCCGCCCGAAATATTGTTGATAGTTCCGTCATTGCCCGGCGCAGTCCAGTTCAGAGTCACATTACCGTCGACAGCGCCGATGATTGCAGTCAGATTGGAAATCGCGGCAGGATAAATCGCGGATTTTAAAGTACCGCTGGACTCAGCCGGCACAATACCGCTGGTCAATCTGAATTCGTAGAAATAATCAAAGTTCACTCCCGCGCCCGTGTTCGGAGCCGGATTGCGGATAGGGAAAGACGTGACCACATTCCTAGCAGCATCCGCTTTGC
>CAYHWZ010000126.1:0-6734 GCA_964359975.1 uncultured Elusimicrobia bacterium
CCGGCAACGAACACATTCCCTTCCACGCTGACTTTTTCCGGCGGGAGATAATCCGGAGGAGGGGGCGGAGGCGGAGGAAGCACAACAACATCCGCGGGAGGCGGATTCTTTTTCGCTTTGGCGCATCCGGAATAACCCACAGCAATAATAAGGAGAAATGAAATAAGTCCGATACGGCGAAGTGTCTGCATATAGTTACCCCCTGCACAGCTTTGTGCGTGAACCAGTTCCGCTGAACGCGCGTCCGAAAACAAATCTGAAATGATATGATAAATTTCATTATACCGCTTAACACCGGCTTTTACAAGCTTTTACGCAGGGCTGTGAAAGGTTAAGCTGTCTGTAAGCTTTGCGCTTTGCTGAACGGCGGGAGTGAGGACGAGAGGGATGAGAATGCGATTGCTTTTTTCACGTCTTCCGGCGAGTTCACGTTAGTAAATGAAATGCCGGCGGTATCGGAAGGGTCGAGTTCGCGCCAATCGGAAAATTTTACTTTTAGGCGGGTCAGACTTTGCTTCAGCGAAAAGCTCCCCTGCAGAATCTGCGCGCGAAATTCCGTCATACATTTTCTCGAATACAGCGCGCAAAGAGGTTGGGGCTGAATTTCATTGCCGCTGTTCGTATTGGGAGCCAGCGGAACAATTGCGTCCAGCATTGGATTCCAGCCGGACGCATCCGCGAGCGCATCCAGAATATTCCGCCGCACATACGGCATGTCACAGGCAAGGACAATGACGCGCGAATTTTGCGATGTCCGCAGACCGGTATAAATCCCGCCCAACGGACCGGCATCCGGAAAATCGTCTCGGCATACACGGGCAGAGCAATTTTCGTAGAGTTCAGGAGTTTTGGTGACAATTAACACTTCGGCGCAAACTTCCTGCAGAGCAGAGAGAGGATGTTCAAAAAGACTCCTGCCGCGCCATTGGATGAACGCTTTAGCAGTGCCCATTCTCCTGCTTTGTCCTCCGGCCAGCAGGATGCCGGTGATTCCGGTCATCGGACAGTCTCAGGAATTTCTGTCTTCGATTTTTTTCGAGATTTCCGCTTGGACGTCATTCATACCCTGCTTGAACGACGAAATACTTTTCCCGATTCCTTTTGCCAGTTCCGGCAGACGCTTGCCGCCGAACAATACCAGCACAATCGCAAGAATAATTCCCCAATCCCACGCGCCCATATTAAACATTCTGTTTTACCTCCTCACGGTCTGAAAGTTTCCGCTTCACCACTCCTCGCCTTTCGGAGCAAGAGTCCAGAGATATTTGACGAGGTCATGGATTTCTTCCTCACTCATGATCTGGCCCCAGTTGTTCATGCGGAGCGGCGGCATGGGAGCGGCAGCATCTTCCGGCACTGAGCGGCGTCCAAGTCGGATCACTTTTTCCACTTCTTCTTCGGTGAAACCTTCTTTTACCTTGTTTATGGGAGGCACCAGCCCGCCCTGCGAATTGACATTCTTAATGCCGCCTTTACCGCCGGGACCATGACATGTGACGCATCCATAACGGCTGAAAACTCTATGCCCCCTTTCCTCCGGCGTTGCCAGTTCCGGAAGTTTTGCCTCGCCCAATGCAAGAGTTTGCCAGAGTGAAAGTGATTTGGAACCGTCGCGTTCCTGCTCCTCTCCGTCCCACACTGCGAAAGCCACGGGTATGATGGAATTTACTTTGAACGCTGTTCCTTCCTGAGAAGTTAGAGCGCGCCTGAATACAACGCTCCAGCGGCCGGATTTCCAAACTCCTGCGGCAATGACATCCTGAACTTTTCCTGTTGTGAGCGTGCCGAACCCCTCGGCAAATAAACTCCGTGCAGGTCTGGTGGAAAATAAAATATGTTCCTCAATTGCCCCGGGCCGGTGATAGTCGGAGTACGCTTTCTCGTAACGGTTTTCCTCGCTGTTTGAAACGCGCCAATGCCAGATGTTGACAGGATGGCTCTTTTCTCCCATAAAGGGAGATGGCACGAAACCCTCTTCGACCGGAAACTGTACGGCACATCCGTCGGAAAAGCGCGCGCCAAAATCACGCGCGGCATTCTGTGTTCTATCCTCCCACGACAAGCGGACATAGAGGTCTGTCTTGGTAAACAGACTTTTAACTTGAACGAACTTTACGGAACCGCCACCGTGGGGCACGGTAAAAGTCTGTGGAATCAACGGCACTACCAAGTCCTCGATTTTCCCCCAGGCAATGTCAAAGGGATCCATAGAAATATTTATGGATTCATTTGACCGCACAAGAACCTCCGCGCCGTTTGCCAGGGCAACGGAAAAGATTACGACTGCGAGGGAATATTTAAGTTTCCGCATGATATTTCTCCTTCGTCCAGTTCGATGGACCTGGGCTCCCAGTTGGAAACAATCTCCGCTGGAGGCTCTTGAATGGCGAAAATTGCCCGCCGGAGAATCTCCGCCAGCGCCAAATAAAAGGTGTTCGATGTCAGGTTTACGAGTTTCCCTGTAAAAGCCGCAACCCCCGGTGAAAGGAATTCCCGCGTAAAATCCGTGATGGCTTTGGAAGTGACCTCTTTGGCTTCGCTCATACCACGGTCAACGGCATTCTGTTCCTTTAGCATCAGAAAGCAAAGAAAGGACAGGGCCACGCACAAATTGTCGGACCGTTCGCCTTCTCTGTGTTCCAAACCAAAAGCCCGGTAAAAGCCAGCCATATGAGCCATCATGCGCGCCTGTTCAAACGGATTTTCCGCAAGGTGAAGAGTCAATTCCATGGGACAGGTCGGCGCCGAACCTAACAACCGGAAATATTCCTCTCTCAATATCTCAATGTCAAAGGCCGGCAGTTCAATACCGTCTTTACGAGCGTCTGCTGAGAGGTCGCCAAACCGTTTCTCCCAAACGCTGTCGGGATTTTGGAAGGATTCCGCGAGCAAATGCAGAACGAAGGATTGTTTCAGCGGCAATGTGGAATTATTCATATTGAATCACCCTCATGTGACGCTCTGACGGATAACATTCCGCTCTTTGTCCCTCATCGCCCGAAAAACAAGCGGTTCCGTGACCGGCACGGTTACGAGTTCCTGTCCGTTCTGGTATGCTGTGGCGCGGCCGTTCTCCACTTTGAATTTGTCCACCCAATGCTCGGTAGAGCCGAAGAGCGTCAGGAGTCCGACCATTTTTTCAGACCGCTTCTTATAAGTCTCGACGGCATGATCTGTGCCGGGACCGAAGATCTGGTGCAGATACTCATGGGTCACATGAATGGGCGGAATGTAATAGACATTTGGACCTGTGCCGAATTGCGGATATAGCGGCAACGCGACTTTGGCCACATGGACCAGATAATCAATGGGATTGTTCTCGTCCGCATTTTCAGGATGGTTGATGAACCCGGTCATGCGGATTTTCCCGATACAGGTTTGTACACAGCGGGGCGCGATGCCTTTTTCTATCAAGGGATAGCAGGCGATACATTTTTCCGATTTGCCCGTCTGCGGATTAAACATGGGTTTCTTGTAAGGGCAGGCGGCCACACATTTTTGGTAACCATTGCAGCGGTCCTGATCAATAAGAACAATCCCGTCTTCAGGTCTTTTGTAAATGGCTTTGCGCGGACAGGCGGCGAGACAAGCCGGGTTCGTACAGTGATTGCAGATGCGCGCCAGATAAAACATCCAGGAAGAATGCGGCAGTTCATAACTTGCGCGGTCCGCAATTGCACTGGAAAGTTCATCTTCCCCCATGTTTGGATGAGACCAATCTTCTTCGTGCGGCAAATAGCCGGCAACTTCTTCGCCTTCTTTGGCCGCCTCAAACACGGTCTTACCCAGATAAACCCCGTTCGTCCAGTTGCCGGGCCCGATTTTACCCAAACCTTGGACATCCCATCCGAGCGGGTAAAAACCATGGGGTTTGGTTTCTACATTATTCCAAAACATGTACTCTTCCCCTTTGCCCGAGGTCCAGGTTGTTTTGCAGGCTACCGTGCATGTTTGGCAGGCGATACACTTGTTGGTGTCAAAGACATACGCAATTTGTTTCTTGGGCGGCTTGCTTTCATATTTATAAAACTGCTCGCGGCCGATCTGCCAATTTTTTACCTTAGGCATAAAAGCCTCCCTTTAAATATTTTTTCATCATTTCATTTTCATATCCAGGTCGGTAACCAAGAAAAGCCGGACGCCAGAGCGCGTTTTCAACGCCGCCCGGTTCGGCCTTCTCAATACGCACATAAGATTCTTTGGGAGCGCCCACGGTGCAATGAATATCCGCGGCAAATCCTTTACCGATGGTTTGCCCAAACATATCTTTGCGCGCCAGACTGTCTGTTTGTAAAGTTGGTTTCAGCCAGGCTCTTGTCGCGGACTGATGCGATCCGTAACGGAACATCGCCTGATATCCCGTGCGGGGATTGCGCGCAAGCTTGTCGGCATTTTTCTCGTGTCCTTCAACGGATCCGTAAGTGGCAACGTACATGTGGAACCAGCTCCGCGCAACGCCGTGCGGCAGTCCCTGGTAATGACGCACTCTCATCAGCGAACGGTGCACTTTGTAATCCGCGGGCTTTTTCTGCCAACCGCGAAAGGGCCTATCCGACGGATCCGCGTCAACATGGACATAATCACCGTCTTCAAGACCCAACTTTCTCGCGTCATCCGGATTCAAGTACACATACCCTTCGCCTACCCAGGGCATGCGTTTGTCGCGCCTGTAATAATCGCCGAAAGGACCAAACCAAACCGAGATCAAATCAATATCCACCGGCGTGGTGTGTGCCCCGTGCCGGAACTTTGGCGTGATATAAATATGAGTGAACCCCTGCGCCTTCAAAGGATGCGCTGTCTTGATGACTTCCGTCGGGCTGTAGATAACATTTCTCACCTGACGCGTTTCCGTGCCGAGGTCATCGGTCATGATCCCGTAATCTTTCAGCTGTTTGGGCCGGATCAAATCCTTCGTTCCGCAAACAATAACATTGGGCTCGTAGTGAGTACCGTCCACAGGTTCGCGGTGCACAGGTATATTTTCTCCGTACTCAATGAACTCATCTTCATCGCGGTAGAATTCCATGCGTCCGGATTTGGTGTAGTGGGCCTCTTTTTCAACCGACTGCTCATGACCCATGAATTTAGGATAGGTGCGCGTCATGAGCAGAGCAGGGATCCCTTTTTTCGCATTCTCGTGAACTTCTTTAATGTTGTATCCTTTCAGTGCGGTCGAGTTGTCCGCAATCCGCTGCATATAGACCTCAACATTATCCTCGTGCACAAACTTCCAGTAATCGATGAAACGGTTGTCGCCGGTCACCGCAGCCAACGCTTTTCCAACACCCGCCAGCACTTCAATATCGCCGCGCGTGTCGTGCAGCCGCTTCAACGGTGTTTTGGGAAACATCTGAAAGAACGGGTTGGTCACAGCCGCCGTCATGTCCGGGAACTTAAACTCGCCCCAGGAATCCACTCCAAACGCAATGTCAGAATATTCGCACGAAGCTGTCCACCACCAGTCCGTGGCAACAATCATTTCGATTTTGGGCAGCGTGTTCATCACCACATCATGATGCCACTTTAAGTTGCCGAGGATAGAATTCCCGTTGGAGAACCACATGGTCTTTGTCGGCGTGGGCATGTGGCTTTTCCCTGTGAAATTCTTGTTGCCGACACGCAAGGGACGGTCTCCGTAATTGAAATAGTGGGCTGACTCGTACTTTGCGTAAGACTTGGTTTTGGGAGTTTTCGCGGGATCGAGTTCCGGATGAAACGGATCTTCCAGCAAATAAGTCGGCAAACCATTGAAATAGGCGCCGCGATAATTGCCGGCATAGGACCCGATGTTTCCGCCGGGAAACCCGATATTTTTGGTAAGCGCGCAGACCAGGAATGTCAGGCGGTCTTTGAGATCGTTGTTGTAGAAATGGTTGGGTCCCATTCCGATAGCGATCAGAGTTTTGGTTTTATTTTTTGCGATTTCCCTGGCAAGCCAGAGGATTGCGTCCTTGTCCACATGACAAAGCTCGGACACCGCTTCAGGTGTAAAGTGACTGGCGTGTTCTTTAATAAGATCAAACACCGGCCTGACTTGCACTTCTTTTCCGTCAAGAGTTTTAACGGTAAATTTGCCTTCGAGCGCCCAGCTCTTTGCCGTGGCGGCATCATCGCGGGTCACAGCCTCCAGCGATTTTGACTCGGTGTTCCAAGCTACAAAATCGCCCCACTCCTGGCGCAATTTATCCGTCACGGTCTGCTTTTCATGAGTGATGGGCAGTCCCGCCTTTTCACCTTCTTTAAGCATGCGGGTATTTTGCAGGACTTTATTATGATAGTTCGGAATCACTTCTTCTGGTTTAAGAAGCTTGAGAGTGTCGAGCCGTACCAGCAGGGGCAAATCCGTATGTCCTTTTACAAAATCCACATCATAAAGATTCTCGGACATAATAACATTTGCCAACCCGAGAGCAAGAGCCGGATCAGACCCGGGCCGGACCACAATGACTTTGTCCGCCTTGTTCGATGTGGACTGATATTCGCAGGCTACGGTCACGACTTTTGTGCCCTTTAGACGGGCCTCGGTCAGCCAATGGGCGTCGGGCATTTTGGTGGAGATCCAGTTCATTCCCCAACAAATCACCATATTCGCCTGCTCCGCCATAGCCAGATCAAACTCAATGGTCTGATGGCCGCAAGTCATTGTGTGGCCGGGAGGCAAATCCGTGTGCCAGGAATAGCTGTCCCACACGCGTCCTCCGAGCGCTTTTTCCGGATCCACGCCGCGGATT